>NZ_JACAXC010000030.1:0-35668 GCF_013391535.1 Acinetobacter sp. SwsAc4 | reverse complement strand
GTTCCACTTTAGATATTTGTTTAAGATGAGATGTAACTCATTGAAATGTGTCATCATATTCGTCGTCAGAAAACAAGTATTATGCCATTATTTCAATGAGTTGTCTTTTTTTGTCGTGTACAAAGAACTTTGATGAAACTGCTAGTAAAATTTTAAGTTTGGGAGGCAAAGTCGCTATGGAAAAATTTGCTATCCCAAACCGTTGTTGGCAAGGTTACTTTCTTGATTTAGATAAAAATGTCTTCGGTATATGTGAAATTGATGAGAATGCAAAATGATAATGCTATACTAAAATTTCATAAAATTAAGCAATTTAAGCACTATAAAAATGAAATGTCCAAACTGTCAGGTTGACGTTGTAAATGAAAATATCAATATCCAAACGGATATGGGGAAATGCCAAGTTTGCAATCATATTTTTCGTGTTTCTGAAAATTTTGATACGCCATCATATGCGTTTGATATCAATCAACCCCCAAGCGGTACTTGGTATAAAAATAATATGCAAGAAATTAAACTAGGCGCAACGCTGAGAAGCCCGATTGCTTTCTTTCTAGTGCCTTTTATGTTGATTTGGTCTGGTGGTTCACTAGGTGGAATCTATGGAACTCAAATCGCAAAACAGCAATTTAGTCTCTTACAAAGTCTATTTGGTATCCCATTTCTGATTGGAACCATCATTTTTGGTTCGCTTACACTGATGATGCTATTTGGTAAAATTGAGCTCACCATTAATCAACAAGGTGGACGTGTATTTACGGGAATTGGCAGAATAGGAAAATCAAAATATTTTAATTGGAATGACGTTAGTCGAATTAGAGAAAACCGTTCAACTAACTCATCCAATAAACAACAGGCCCAAATTGTCATTGAGGCAAATCAGCCTATCACGTTTGGTCTTGGACTCGCTCCAGAAAGACACCACTACTTATTTCATGCATTGAAAAGAATACAATCACAATATAAACCTGAAAGAAGAAAAATCTAAAGAACTCCGTCGATAAGCAAAATAAACTTCAGATGAACTCAAACCAACGCTTACTCACCTTTAAATTGAGGAAGACGTCTCTCAAGCATCGCACGTACACCTTCTTGAGCATCTTGCGATGCAAACAATGGCTTGAGATAACTGTCCATATTCTGAAATGCGAAAACCTCTCCCTGAGTAACAGCATCAGTTGCTGAAGCCAACAATGCCTGTAATGCAAGTGGTGCAGCAATACAGATTTCTTGGGCAATCTCGATAGCCCGATTAAGCTGTGTGCCCTTAGCAACAATCTCAGAAAGCAAATTTAGTTCATTGGCTTTTTGGGCATCAAAAGTTTTCCCTGTCAATAAATACGGCATGGCTTTTTGCCAACCTGCAGCCTGAACAAAACGCGCTGTTGCTCCACCAAAAGGCATTATTCCGCGTAATACTTCAAGCTGACCAAAAATCGTGTCTTCGCTCGCGACGACAACATCTGCATTCAACATCAACTCTACCCCAGCGGTGTAACAAATCCCTTGTACAGCTACAACAACAGGCTTGGTTCGATGCCGCCCTCCAACACCCCAAGGGTTAATTTGCCCTTCTTCAAAACTAAAAATCCCTTGAGGAATTTTGGGTTGTAATTCCACCAAGTCCAGACCTGCCGTGAAATGGTCGCCATGTGCAAAAATCACGGCACAACGTAGTTTAGGATTATTTTCATATTCGGTTAAAGCCAGAGATAAATCCTCAATCATATGGCTATCAAAGGCATTTCGTTTTGCCACTCGGTCTAAGCCAATCAACATAATATGGTCCATGATTTCACGGCTTACTTTTCCTAAACTCATTCTTTTAATTCCTGTTTTTTAGTAATAATGTTGGTAACAAACTAGTTGATCATTTCCGAATGATCAAGACATATCTTGTCTATGTTATTCAACGCTACAAGGCTCTACTTTTTGGCTGAATCCGTGCTACCTTATTCAGGTTCATTTTATTTTTAGATTCATTTATGACCGTGCGTTTTTTTCATACGTCTGACTGGCATTTGGGGCAGTTTTTTTATAATCATTCCCGCCACTATGAACATGAACAATTTCTGGCATGGTTACTTGAGCAGATCAAAGCCAAACAGCCGCATGCATTACTTATTGCGGGTGATATTTTTGATGTGATTAACCCCAGCTCACAGGCACAAAAACAACTCTATCAATTCCTTGCCGATGCACATGAACTTGCCCCGCAGATGCAAACTTTGATGATTGCAGGCAATCATGATTCGGGCTATCGCATTGAACAAGTCGAGCCCTTATTAGAAAAATACAATGCTAAAACAGTCGGTGTGATTCGCTGGAATCAAGATAAAACATTGGATTTAGAACGCCTCATTTTGCCAATTTATGATGAACAAAAGCAGATTGTGGCGTGGTGTATTGCCCTACCATTCCTACGTTCAGCTGAAATCACAGGCTTTAATGAACACACCACCAACAGCCAAAATGCGATTGCTTATTTACACCAACAGTTAATCGAAGAAGCCAAACGCCGTAAAACCGATGATCAGGCCCTGATTCTGATGTCACATGCGCATATGCAAGGTGGTGAAACTTCGGATTCAGAGCGGCCGATTATCATTGGCAATGAAGAAGCACTGTCTACAGCCATGTTCGACGATAGCATTGATTATGTAGCACTAGGGCATTTGCATAAACCGCAAAAAGTACAGCATCCACATATTCGTTATAGTGGTTCGCCGATTCCTTTGTCATTTAGTGAAATCAACTATAAGCACCAAGTGGTTGAAGTCAGCATTGATCCTACAAAAAGTGAAGATTCGTTTAACTTTGAAGCTTTGCCGATCCCCAGAAGTATTCAACTGCATAAAATTAAAGATGAACTCAGTGTAGTCATGCAACATCTGCGCAATCTGCCAAATGAACCGATCGAAAATCTTGAGCAGCGTGAATATGTCGATATCGAATATCATACCTCGACACCACCACAGCCGAATCTACGACAACAATTTGAAGATGCATTGCCCAAAGATCGTTATCGACTGGTGCGGATTTCCAGACAATATCTCTCCAATGAAAGCAATGCAGAGAGCAAGCAGAACATTAGCTTAGAACCACCGACACCCGAAAAACTATTTCAGCAAATTTGGGAGAAAAAGGGCTATCACGCCGATGACGAAGTTACCAAAGACTTTATGAGTTTGGTCGCAGAAGCGCAAAAGCAACTTGAAGATGATCAGACTGTTTAAGGACCTGCCATGAAAATTTTATCAATACGACTAAAAAATTTGGCATCTCTGGCAGATGAGCACTTTATTGATTTTGAAACTGAGCCTTTGGCACATGCTGGATTGATTGCCATTATAGGAAAAACAGGTGCAGGTAAATCCACGATTTTAGATGCGATGTGCCTTGCCCTATTTAATCAAATCCCACGCCTCAAAACCAGTGATGGCAAACTATTAGATGTCGATGGTTCAGAGTTGCTCACCAATTCTCCCCTCACGGTTCTGCGTCGCGGCACTGGCCATGGTTTTGCCGAACTATGTTTTGTGGCACAAGATCAGAAACATTATCTCGCACGTTGGGAAATTAAACGTGCCCGTGAAAATGCCAGTGGCAAACTGCAAAGTGTGCAACGCTCACTCAAATGCCTGACTGATGGCGTGGTGATTGCAGATAAAACCAAAGCGGTTGAGGCACATATTCAACAGATTACCCAACTCAGTTTTGAACAATTCACCCGTGCAGTATTGCTCGCACAGTCCGAAGTCACGGCATTTTTAAAGGCGCGCGATAATGAACGTGGTGAATTACTCGAATATCTGACCAACTCCAGTATTTTTGCCAAAATTGGACAACTGGCGTTTGAAAAGACCCGTGAAATCAGTAACCAACGCAAGCAATTGGAAAATGTGCTCGATCATATTGAAATCCGTTCAGATGAAGAAGTTGCTGAATTACAGACTCAATTCCAGCAGATACAACAACAGGTTCAACAGTTGGAAGCCGACAAAGTTCAGCTTAATCAACAGCAACAATGGTTTGAACAGCGACAGAAACTCGAAACTGAAATCACACTAAAACAACAACAGCATGAGATTCAAATTCAAGCACATCAGGCTTTAGCCGCAGATCGCAATCGACTCAACCAACTTGAAACCTTTTCAGACATTCGTCCGATTGTATTCCAACAGCAACAACTGGAAAAAGCACTGCAACAGCTTGAACCGCAGATTCAACACAAGCAACAGCAATTTACCGCTGTAAGCAGCCAATTTGAGCAAGAAAAAACGGCTTATACGCGGGCTGAAACAGCCTTACAGCAATTTCAGAGTTTTGAACAAAACCATCAGCATGAACTCACTCAAGTGCGTAAATATGTACAGGAACGTGAATACATTGCCGATGAATATAAGAAAACCAAACTCCGCTTAAACCAAAACGAAGCGCAACAACAACCATTACTTGAGCAGCAACAGCAGTTTGAACAAAGTCACCATAGCTTATCGATACAACAACAAAGCTGCTCTGAACAACTGCAACAGAGCGCGCAATTCTCCACTTTAGATAAGGGCTTGAATGCACATCTTCAGCAGCTGCAGCAATTTATTCTGCAATACCAAAAAGTCGAACAAAATTTAGGTTCGATTCAACAGGCACAATCAAAACTTGAACAAGATCAGATCGTATTGAATGAGCTCATTCAAAAATTTGGTACACCACAACAGATTGAAAGCCAGCTTGAACAAAAACAAAAACTTAGAGAACAGCAACAAGCCCAACTGAATCAACTGGATCTAATTCAGCAAAAGTTACAGCATTATTTTGAACTTAACAAAGACCGTGATGAACTAAGCCATAAGCTCAGTAGCACACAGCAACAACATCAGCAACTTGACCAACAACTGCAAACTAGCCAAGGCGCATTCCAATCTGCCAAAAATGAACGGGAAAAATTGCAGCAGATATTGCAACAACAGCGTTTATTACATGCTGAAAATATTGAACATCTCCGTGCAGAACTCAAACACGGAGAAGCCTGTCTGGTCTGTGGTAGCACCGAACATCCCTATCGTGATGATGCAAGTCAGCTCTCCAAAGCCTTGTATGAGCTGCAACAACAGCAAGAACAACAGGCCATTCAACAAGAGCAACAATGCTTTCAACTTTGGCAAAACACACAGCAGCAATTTACCCAGATTCGTACCGAACTGACTCAATTGCAATCCGCAGTGCAACAAGCAGATGACAAATTCAAACTGCAACATCAGGAGTTGGTCAAACATGCCGCACAGTTCGAGATCCTCCTAGATTTAACTCAGTCGCATGCGAAAATCACTACCGTTCAACAGCAATACATCAATGAGGCAACCCAGTTCAAACAGCAGATTGAAATTGAGTTACAGCAACTGCATCAGGCCAATAAAGACCACTATCACCTGACTCAAACGATTCAAAATATCCGCTATCAACTCGAAAGCGTACAGCAGTTACAGCAACAGATTCAGCATATTATAGATTGTCTGAGCAGCGATGAAAAAAGCTTATGGCAGCAGCAACCGCTGAGTTACAGCCAACAGTTAGAGCAACGTTTGCAGCAACGCGCTCAACAACTTGAACAAGCTGAAACACTCAGCAAACAACAACAACAGCTTGAACAGCAACTGAATCTATTAAAGACCAATTTAACAAGCTTGAACACTCAACATGCGGAGTTTAGCCAGCAACTCAAAGATGTCGAGCTTAAAGGCAAGCAAAATACAGAGTCAGCGCATCAACTAATTGTAGTGATGACAGGTTTAACCGAACTGAAAGCCAATGAATGGTTAAACCAACACGATCAACAACGTCAGCAACTCCAAAATCAATATCAGCAGATCAAGCAGCGTTTTGAACAGACTCGTCAAATCTATGAACAGCAGAAAAATGAACTGGAACAGCTCAAGGCTCAACAACAACAGCAACAATCTACTCTTACTCAATCTAAAACTGAAATTCGAGCATGGTTAAGCCAGCATCCTGAGTTTGAAGAGCATCAATTAGCTAACTTACTTGCTATTCGTGCTGAGCAAGAACAGCACATTCGAACATCGCTACAACATGCAGAACGATTACTCAATGAGGCCGCCTCTGCATTGAAAACGCTGCAACAGCAATTACAGATACATCAGCAACAACAGCCACCCATCGAACACACCCAGTTGATTGAGTACATCCATCTCAATCATGAGAAGCTACAACAGCAAGCCGAACAACGTGATCAGTTCAAACTGAAATTAGAAGTACATCAACAAAACCTTGCCAAGCAAAAACAATTTGCAGATCAAATCCAGCAGATTCAGCAGCAGGAACACCGTTGGAATAAGATTTCTAGTTTAATTGGCGATTCCAAAGGTAAAGATTTCCGTGACTTAGCTCAGCAATATAATCTGGATATTTTGCTGGAATATGCCAATCAACAATTAGCAATGCTATCGCAGCGTTATACCTTAAAACGTTTGGATAACTCCCTCAGCCTAGCCATCATTGACCATGATATGGATGGTGAAACCCGTTCGGTGGCCTCACTTTCTGGCGGGGAATCATTCCTGACTGCCCTTGCGATTTCCTTGGCAATTGCCAATATGGCTTCAGGTTCCATGAAAATCGAATCACTATTTATTGATGAAGGTTTTGGCACACTGGATGCTTCATCCTTGCATATGGTGATGAATGCGCTAGATCAACTGCAAAGCCAAGGCCGTAAAGTGGTATTGATCTCGCATATTCAGGAAATGCATGAGCGTATTCCTGTACAGATTCAGGTACAGCCAATAGGTTCGGGTTCAAGTCGGATTGAGTTGGTGGGCTGATACAGGGCTTAACCAGTTACCCGAAACATAGTTTCTAGTCTCGCGCTTCGGGCAAATGAGAAACATAGCTTCGCAAGACATCGTGAAACGAGGTAGCTTTGCTTTTCCTCGCTCATCCTCTTGCACCAAACAATGCTGTGCCTACTCTAACCATGGTTGAACCTGCTGCAATCGCAGCTTCGAGATCGGCAGACATGCCCATACTTAATGTATCCCAGTCTTGCGGCTGTGCATGTTGAGCTTTCACTTGCTCAAATAGCACTTTAGCATCAGCAAATGCGGCATGATTTTCAGGTGCTGGAATCACCATCAATCCACGCAAACGGATATTTGGAAGCTGAATGATTTGGTGAACCAATTCTAAAACCTCATTTGGTTGGCAACCATCTTTAGAATTTTGCCCATCAATATTTACCTGAATACAGATATTTAACGGTTTTTGATTTTCTAAACGTTGCTTGGATAAACGTTCTGCAATAATGAAGCGATCGACTCCATGCACCCAATCAAATGTTTCTGCTAAATGCTTGGTTTTATTGCGTTGTACATGACCAATAAAATGCCATTCAATATCTAAATCTTGTAATTCATCAATTTTAGTCAAGGCTTCTTGCAAATAATTTTCACCAAAACAACGCTGACCAACAGTATACATTTCTCGTAAGGTTTGGCTCGGATGAGTCTTTGAAACAGCCAACAATTGTACAGTCGAAGGATCACGTTTCACCTGCTGGCAAGCTTGCTCTATTTGATTTAAAACAGATTGACGGAATTGCTCAGATTTATTCATTGACACAGTTCTCACTTACAAAATCTTTTTTCTCTCACATTCTATAATATGTTGGTAACACAGAGTGAAAGCCGTATATTATTCTATAAAAGAGTGAGGCATTTTGATTGTTTTGGGGAAATCATGGATATTACAGAATTACTAGCATTTGCAGTTAAAAACGGTGCTTCAGACTTACATCTTTCATCAGGTATGCCACCAATGATTCGTGTAGATGGTGAAGTCCGTCGTATTAATTTACCAGCACTAGAACATAAAGATGTACACCGCTTAGTGTATGACATCATGAATGATAAACAACGTCGTGATTATGAAGAAGATCTAGAAACTGACTTTTCATTTGAAGTGCCTAATATTGCACGTTTCCGTGTGAACGCATTTAACCAAAACCGTGGCGCTGGCGCGGTATTCCGTACCATTCCATCTAAAGTTTTAACCATGGAAGACCTTGGTTTAGGTTCAATTTTTAAAGAAATTTGTGATTATCCACGGGGTATCGTTTTGGTTACAGGACCTACGGGTTCTGGTAAATCAACGACGCTCGCTGCGATGATTGATTATATTAATGAAAACCGTTATGACCATATTTTAACAGTTGAAGATCCGATTGAATTTGTACACCAATCTAAAAAATGTTTGATTAACCAACGTGAAGTGCATCGTGATACTCATGGCTTTAACCAAGCACTTCGTTCTGCACTTCGTGAAGATCCAGATATCATACTTGTCGGTGAGATGCGTGACTTAGAAACCATTCGACTTGCGTTAACTGCGGCTGAAACAGGTCACTTGGTTTTTGGTACACTGCATACCACCTCCGCAGCTAAAACGATTGACCGTGTCATCGACGTATTCCCTGCCGAAGAAAAAGATATGGTTCGTGCCATGCTTTCTGAATCACTACAAGCCGTTATTTCTCAAACATTATTGAAGAAAAATGGTGGTGGTCGTGTTGCAGCGCATGAAATCATGATTGGAATTCCAGCCATTCGTAACCTTGTACGTGAAAATAAAGTAGCTCAGATGTATTCTGCCATCCAAACGGGTGCAAACTACGGTATGACTACACTTGACCAAAGTCTTAAGGCCTTAGTTTCAAAAGGCGTTATTAGCCCTCAAGTTGCCCGTACTGCAGCAAAACAACCTGAGTCATTCCTATAATAATAAACGGATTAGAGAAATATCATGGACTTTAATGATTTACTCAATTTAATGATTCAACAAAGTGCATCTGATTTATTTGTGACTGCAGATGTTGAACCTTCAATGAAGATCAATGGGCAAATTGTACCTGTTGCAAAAACCAAGTTATCGGGTGAAGTCGTTGGTCAGTTACTTCATTCAATTATGTCAGATAAGCAGCGTAAAGAATTCGCTGAAACAAGAGAGTGTAATTTTGCGATCGTCAATCGTGAGAAAACAGCCCGTTTCCGTGTAAGTGCCTTTCAACAACGTGATATGCCTGGAATGGTTTTACGTCGTATTGAAACTGTCATTCCAACCATGGATGAACTCAAGCTCCCTAGCGTGCTGAAAGAACTCGCCATGACAAAACGCGGTATCATTATCTTTGTAGGCGCAACAGGTACAGGTAAATCAACCTCATTAGCTTCGATGATTGGTTACCGTAACCAAAATTCAAAGGGTCATATTATTACCATTGAAGACCCAATTGAATTCGTACATCAACATGCGGGTTGTATTGTCACTCAACGTGAAGTCGGGATTGATACAGATTCATTTGAAGTCGCATTAAAAAATACGCTTCGCCAAGCACCTGATGTGATCTTGATTGGTGAGATTCGTTCTCGAGAAACCATGGACTATGCGATTGCTTTTGCGGAAACAGGTCACTTAGTACTTGCAACACTACACGCAAATAATGCGAACCAAGCACTAGATCGCATTGTCCACTTCTTTGAAGCAGATCGTCATCCTCAATTGCATATGGATTTATCACTTAATCTCAAGGCGATGGTTGCTCAACAGTTGATTCCAACGCCAGATGGTAATTCACGTCGTGCAGCAATTGAGATTCTGATTAATACACCACTTTTGGCAGATTACATACGCAAAGGTGAAGTCCACGAAATCAAAGATCTCATGAAGCGCTCTCGTGAGTTGGGGATGCAGACTTTTGACCAAGCATTATTTGATTTATATAAAGCAGGTGAAATTACGTATAAAGATGCACTGAAGCATGCTGACTCGCCAAATGACTTACGTCTCACAATTAAACTTTCAGAAGAAGGTACAAATCAGTTATTGAGTGCGAGCCGAAATATTACCTTTGATGGTCAATAATTGAAATTAAGACATTAAAAAAAGGAAGGTTTTAAAAAACCTTCCTTTTTATTTGTTTAATTTTAGTAAAGTACTAAGCTTTAACTAAATCAAACTCATTTTTTACGATAAGCATCTTGGCATTCAGAATCACTACAATAACCGTATAAGTTTAATGAATGACCAGTTAAGGCAAAATTATGCTGATCTGCAACAGCATGTTGCTCTTTCTCAATAATATCATTCGTAAATTCAACAACTTTGTTGCAATTTAAGCAAACAAGGTGATCATGATGATCTTCTTGCATGATTTCAAAAACTGAATGATTATTTTCAAAATGATGACGTTGGATAATGCCAGCCGCTTCAAATTGTGTTAACACTCGGTAAACAGTTGCTAAACCAACATCTTCACCTTGTTCAAGCAAAGTTTTATAAATATCTTCAGCACTTAAATGATGTTGTTTTGAATTTTCTAACAATTCCAAAATCTTAATACGAGGAAGGGTGACTTTAAGTCCAGCTTTGCGTAAGTCTTGATTGGAAATAGGCATTTAAAAAGGTCTCTCAACAAATCTTAAGTTGGAATAGGCAATAGAGTTTAGATGCAGTATGATCTATCCTTGAACCAAATGCATCATCATTTATCAGGATAGTGTAGCAAAATGCAAAAAATCATGCTGGCGTTATTCGTCACTTCAGTACTTAGCGGTTGTTCAGTCTTTGGTGTTTATAAAGTCGATATTCCACAGGGAACACCATTAACTAAAGCACAAGCATCACAAGTACAAGTCGGCATGAGCTTTCAGCAAGTCCGTTTCTTACTCGGTAGTCCAACTGTTACAGATCCATTAAATCCATTACGTTGGGACTATATCTACAACTACACACCAGGTACTTATGCTAAAAAAGCAAAAATACCGGCAGTGCGTGGTCAACACTTAAAAGTTTATTTCGATGCGAATGGCAATGTAGAACGTCTAGAAGGTTTAGATACGATTCCCGAATCACAACCTGGTTTACCAGCATCAAAAGAAGCGATTCTGACTGCGCCACCACTATAAATAGTTTCCCAAAAAAAGAAACCCCTCACCGAATCATTCGTGAGGGGTTTTATTTATGAACTTGATGGTCTGAAACGATTACCCTTAATAAAACGTCCAACGGGGTTCTTTGCGGCACGCTTGCGTCGAATATCTTTAGGATTAATCGTCAATGGACGATAAATCTCTACTCGATCACCCACTTGCAAAACAGTATCTACCTCAATCTTGCTACCAAATACACCAAGATTTAAAAGCTCTGGAAGTTTTACCTGTTCTGCTAAACCACTTGCATCAATCGCTTGTTGTGCAGTCATTCCTTCATTGAATGGAACGGCAATCATAAATTGCTGTTCAGGTGTCACAAATGCAACCCAAACTTGTTTCTGTTCCATTATAAAACTTGCCCAATAACTGCGACAATCGCAATCAAAATTGAAAGCGGTAAAACTAAACGTACCGCAATACGCCATACGTTATAAAATAATTCGTTACTAAAGCCCATGGCCTTACGAAGATGGCTAATCTTCATAACCCAGCCTGCAAAAACGGCATAAATTAAACAAATCACTAATCCCCAAATCATCAATAGAGTATTAAAAATTTGGTCAACTTGTGGCACAGCCCAAACTGCAATTGCCGCGAGAATAATGCCCCATTGAATAATGATTGCAAGTTGGCGTTGTGCTAACTGCTCTTTAGCACATTGAATCAATAATGCAGCGGACATTATCGCAGCAAAAACCCACGCTAATGCTGGAAGTTGCGCTTGGGTAGAGAAGAAACCAAATGCAATGACAGCAATAAGCTGCGCGACCCAGATCGGAAAGACTGAAATTGTGACCGCTTGTTGTTTTTTCACTGTCGCTAAGCTACTTTGCCAATACAATCCTAGACCTAGACCACTTGCGACTAAAGCGAGCACTGTAGCATTGCCCCACTCTTTAAACTCAATACCTGTCCAGTGCCAAGTCGTTAACTGAGTGCCCATCACATTTGCACCAATGAAAGCAGCAATGACTCCAATTGTTGTAAGCCCAATTAAAAATTGGCGCGGTATAAAAGATAAACCAAGCGCTATAACGGCAAAAACAGCGAAAAGGATTTGAACAGGAAGATCTAATCCAAGCTGCTCAGTCACAATGTGAGCAGAGGTATTTATCATACTGCCTGCAAAGAAAGGAACAAAAACAACAGCGAACCAACCTACTAAACGCCATTTCGGGGAAGCATCAGCATCACGCGTTAAAGTAGAAAGTGCTTGTAACGCGGTCATCTGTGAACGTTTCGCTAAGGCAATTTCAAGAAAACCAATCGGTAGTGCTAATAAAAGCATGGTTCCTAGCCACAATAACCAAAAATCAAATTGACGATCAATTTGAATACCCACTGTTGGTGCTAATGTGCTAATCATGACAAAAGATAAGCAAAACGCCATCACTGGTGTAAGCCAGCGTGACAGAGTTGTGTCCTGCATACTGCATTCCTTAAAAAGCTTTGAACTCATTGTGCCTCTTTATGGAGCTTACAATGAAATATTCAATCTATTTTGCCTTTGTCACGTCTGAAAATCAAAACAAAAGATGCCCAAAGAAAAAGGCAAATCACCATAAAGATGACTTGCCGCGCCTAGTTATTATTATGTAAATCTGACCTCTTATTTTTTACTCATCTTCACCTTATTATTTTTCTACCATAAGAGGTCTTATTGTTATTATTTTATTGTTAAGCAAAGAACCGTGAAAACCAATTCTTGCCTTTTTTCTTTTCATTTTCTTTAATAATGCCAATCATATTTTCTCTTACTGCACCAACATAATCTGCATCATCATGGCGAATATGATTAATTAACCATTTAGAGAGAGCTTCATGCAATTCTTTATCAATTTCATGACCCAGTTCAAAGCGCTCGCGATAAGCTTCTATTTTTTTAATAAATAAGTCATGCACACGCTTGTGAGGTACACGATACTTATAGTTTGCTTCTTCTTGTAAACTTTCTTCAAAGGTAAAATGTGATTGTGTATAGTCAATAATATTATCTAATACACTTTTCATTTTTACACGATCATGGGAATATTTTAAATCAGCGATTTCATTAATATAATCCAGAATACGTCGATGCTGATCATCGATTACCTCTATTCCTGTATTATATTCGGTAGACCATTTCATGCCCATATCGATTCCTAAAACCAATGTGCTTTATTGAATAAGGACATAATATCGACTAAGTAATTAAATAAAAACACAGTATTTTTGTCAGATTTTAAATATTTTCAATAAAATAAATTAACTTATTGTTTTATATTTATTTAAATATTTTACCCAATCAAAATACTCAAGTATTTTTTAACCAATTTTAAAACCAAACTCAAAATGGAATTTAAATATAAAAAGTTAAGGAATTTATATTATAAAAAAGGTATATATCATGTATTAATTTTGATTATACCTAATTAATATTGATCTGCTTTGGTGATTCGTTTTAACAGTGGATTGTCTGCTTCTCGAATTAAACGTTCAACACGTGTGAGTGCATATTTAATAGGTTTCCCATGCTGAAATAAAATCATTTCGCCTGGCTGATATGCAGTCCATGATTCATTATGTGTGAGCGGTTCAGTCGTGATAACAGCAACACGATCTTCAGGTGTCGTTACCTCGCTAAAATCTACTTTGACGTCTAAATCAATTAAATGCGCAGGTTGAAATGGATATTCTCTTACTAACCAATGCAGTTTAGTTGTCGCATAACTAAATAATGCTTGCCCATTGGATAGGCAAAAATTAAAGGTGCCATGTTCAGCAATTTCAGGTGAAATCCGTTCTAACAGAGAAAAAACTTTCTCTATACACGGTTCTGTATATCCAAACGCTTCAACCATTTGATCTAATAAATAACAAAAAGCACGTTCACTGTCTGTATTACCGACCGGTTCAAAGCGACCACTAAGCTGAGGATTAAAATCGTGTAGATCACCGTTATGCGCAAAAATCCAATGCCGCCCCCATAACTCACGTAGAAATGGATGTGAGTTTTCTAGCGTAATTTTGCCTTGTGTTGCTTTTCGGATATGTGCAATCACATTACGAGATTTAATAGGATAATTACGAACTAAATCTGCAATTGGTGATTCAACTGCAGATTGATTATCAACAAATAACCGACATGCTTTGTCTTCAAAAAATGCGATACCAAAGCCATCACAATGATCAGACGTAACGCCAGCTCGTTGAGAAAATCCACGAAAGGAAAAAGTAATATCTGTTGGTGTAGCGCAATTCATTCCTAATAGCTGGCACATATCTTCTAACTATCTAACATCTAAGCCTATTGTGCATGAAGTTTAGATATCTTGTAAATCTCAATATGTGCTCAGTATTAGACTAACAATGATATAACTATCGCTGCACCATTTTATTCATGACAAAAGAAGTGGCAATTTTGTTAATTTCTAAGAAAACAAAATAATCTAAACATTTGAAATCTTCATCATAAAATGCTTGTTTAGAGAGCTTAGATTGCATACCTAGATATGTATCAAATAATTTTGGCATCCGTTCATCTTGTGGGAAGCTATATTCTGGTCTCTCAGGTTCGAATGCACGTTTTGAACGAATATCAATAATTTGGTGATCACCCAATTGCTGAATCTGACGATGAGTGTAATAGGCACGCGCTAAATTATCTTCAAGATGAATACTGACACATCCCATAAGGTACTTAGCACGCATTGACCACAACACCTTTGGCACCAAATTTAACCAGAGCATTGATAAGGCTTTTCCAGAACGGAATTGTGGATGTACGCAGGTACGACCTATTTCTAGAATACTTGGCAAATGCGAAAGGTTAGGAACAACATCAAACTCTTTAGCGCTATAGCTTTGCCCAATCTCATGCCCCTGAAATAATTTAAGGCGTGTATAGGCAACAATTTCACCAGTCCATTTCTCACGTAATACAGCATGCTCACAACCAAAGTCATAGAGATCTTGATCGAGACCATCTTCAAAAGAGATACCAAATTGATGAGAGAATTGATTTGCTCTAAAACGTTGTACTTCTTGTAATTCTTTTAGATTGTCCACCCACCCAAAACGAAATTGATTTTGTGATGGTTTTTGGCGTAAAGGTGAAGTTAATGTCTGACGATAATGATTTAATTTTTCTAGCATAATGAAAGCTCCTTATGTCTAGAGTTACCTTAAATCGATTAAATGACATTGAAATGACTATAACGTGAACAGATCATGACGAAAAAAAAGACCTTCATGAGGTCTTTTTTAATCTTTAGTGCTTCGCACGATTGGTAATCAGCGTTCCAACCCCGTGGTCAGTAAAAATCTCTAATAATGTTGCATGGGGTACTCGACCATCTACAATATGTGCACTCACGACCCCACCTTTCACTGCATCCAGCGCACAACCCACTTTAGGAATCATGCCACCGTAGATAACGCCTGTTTCAATTAAACGATCTACTTCTTGCGTACTTAATCCAGTTAATAAGTTTTTATTTTCATCTAATACGCCTGTGATATTGGTTAATAGAATAAGTTTTTCAGCACCTAATGCTTCTGCAACTTTTCCAGCGACAAGATCAGCATTGATATTATAAGTATTCCCTTCTTCATCCACACCTAATGGTGCGATCACAGGAATAAAATCACCTTGGGTAAACATTTCCAACACATCGGTTTTAACGCCTGTCACTTCACCGACCATACCCAAATCAATTTGAGAAATTGAGCCATCAGCTTCTTGTTTTTCCATAAGCAATTTACGGGCACGAAGTAAATTACCATCTTTACCTGTTAAACCAATTGCACGACCACCATGTTGGTTAATCAGATTAACAATCGATTTATTGACACTACCACCCAACACCATTTCTACCACTTCCATCGTGGCTTGGTCAGTGACACGCATCCCATCAATACGATCAGACTCTTGTCCTAAACGTTTTAATAAAGAGTCAACTTGCGGACCACCACCATGTACAACAATTGGATTTAAGCCCACTGTTTTTAATAGCACAATGTCACGTGCAAATGAGCTTTCAAGCTCTGGATCAGTCATTGCATTGCCACCATATTTTACAACCAACGTTTTACCTGCAAAACGTTGAATATACGGCAAAGCTTCAATCAAAATTTTTGCTTTATCAATGCCGATATGCTCATGTGGCATGCGTGTCTCCTTATTAAGCTTGTGCGAGTTCTTGTGCAATTTGCGGATATTGCTCTTGCATCATAGAAACAAATTCTTGGCGGATTTCACTTAATCGGCTTGGATTATCTGCATCAAAACGAACTGTGAAATACTCACCCGTATTAGATGCTCGAATAATGCCAAAACCATCATCAAAATCAAGTCTTACACCATCTATTTTACTTAAACGAGCGCCTAAACGATGACTTTGAATTTCAATATCATTTAAAACTTGTTTAGGGTTTATATCATGGGTACTGATATAGGTATCTTCAATACAATAACGTTCAGGGTAAATTGCTAATAATGCAGAAAGGTTTGCTTCGTCTGATTGAGTCAGGTATTCCATGACTCTTAACGCCGCATATAGACCATCGTCATAACCAAAACCACGGCCATCATTAAATACATAATGACCCGCATACTCTCCCCCAAATACGGCATTGCCTTTTGATTGAGATAAATATGCGCGCAAGAAACTACTTCCTGTACGAATCATTTTGGCTTGGCCATGAAGTTTTTGTACCGTCTCAGCCACCATTTGTGAACATTTCACATCAAATACGATTTCTTTTTGAGGATGCTGTTTTAAACAAATTTGTGCGAATAAAGACAATAAGCGGTCTGGACTAATAATATGGGCAAGCTCATCCACAATAACGACTCGATCACCATCACCATCCAAGGCAATACCAATATCTGCTTTTTCCGAAAGAATAGCCGCTTGCAACTGTTTTAAATGTTTTGCATGTGAGGGATCAGGTGCATGATCAGGAAAATTCCCATTGGCTTCACAACGTAAAGCGATAACCTGACAACCTAACTTTTCTAAAACCAACTTTGCACAACGACCTGCTGCACCATGTAAACCATCTAATGCAACTTTTAAAGGGCGTTTTAGCTGAATATCACTCAATAAGGATTGTTGATATTTTAAACAAAATTCAGGAATAATATGATGCGATAATTCTTGTAGATCACTATTTTTTTCAATTGTTTCTAACGCAAATTGAGCTGCTAAACCAACCTGTTGAATAATCTCAGGACTAGGTGGTTCTCCTTGTAAAATCCATTTAATCCCATTATCAGATTTAGGATTATGGCTTGCAGTTACCATAATTCCGTTCCCACCAAAATCACGCGCGATATAGTACATCATAGGCGATGAGCAACATCCAATGTTGGTGACTGTTAAACCCTGTGTTTGAAAAATCTGTTGAATAATATTGGCATAAGTCGGACTCGTTAGACGTGCGTCATACCCAATAACGACTTGATATTGTCCTGCATTTTTATATTGTTGTGCTAAAGCATAGCCAATTGAATGAATTACATGAGGTGTTAAATGATTTAATTTTCCGCGAATATCATAAGCACGAAAAATACTCAGAGGAAATGTATATTTTGTATTCACAGTGAACCCCTATTTTTATAATCATTAGCTGATTCAAAAAAAACAGAACTATTAAGAAATTAGTTAACCCTTGTTCAAAAAAATTAAAATAATTTGTCAGCTGCTTTTTAATACAAATCCAAAGAACAATCAATATCAAAAATGCAATGCTTTTAAGCAAAGCATTGCATTTAAATTGATAATGAAAGCAGTATTAGTGTTGACCTGTATGTCCAAAACCACCTGTACCACGTTCAGTCGCAACAAATTCTTGCACTTGTTCAAATTCAGCTTGTACCACAGGAACTAAAACGTATTGAGCCAAACGTTCGCCTGGTTCTAATCGGAATGTATTTTGCCCACGATTCCAAACAGAAATCATCAATTCACCTTGATAATCGGAATCAATCAAACCGACCAAGTTTCCTAATACAATACCATGTTTATGACCAAGACCTGAACGTGGTAAAATTAAACCTGCAAAGTTTGGATCTTCGATATAGATTGCTAAACCTGTTTTGACTAAGACCGTTTCACCAACCCCAATATCAATTGCAGTATCTAAACAGGCACGTAAATCTAAACCTGCTGAACCCGTTGTGGCATAAGAAGGCAACGCCCATTCTTGACCTAAACGAGCATCTAATACTTTAACTTGAACTTTCATGACAACTTCCTACTTAATATTTCTTAACGTTTCAATAATGCTTTTAAATTCGCGAGATATTGCTGAGCTTGCTCTTTCGGATCAACATTCGGTGCGAGTTTCTTTTTACGACCGTGCCACTCTAGATCATCTTGTGGCAATTCGTCTAAGAAACGGCTTGGTGTCATTTGACGCATTTGACCACCGTTTTTACGCTGCTCAGCAAGTGTCAAGGTAAGCCCTTGTCGAGCACGGGTAATGCCCACATACATTAAACGGCGTTCTTCTTCGATGGTTTCTGAAGCAATCGAGTTTTTATGTGGTAATAGCTCTTCTTCCAAGCCAATCATATACACATAAGGAAATTCCAATCCTTTTGCAGCATGTAGCGTCAATAAGTTCACTTTATCCGTGTCCTCTTCTTCTTGCTGCTGCTCTAACATATCGAGCAATACCAGTTTGCGAATCACACTTTCAATATTCTTTTCATCGACATCATCAGTACGATTAATCAGATTTTGGATACTGGTATAGAGGCTCTCAATATTATCGATTTTGGTTTTTTCTTGAGCAGGTGTTGCTGCTTGCTCACGCACGTAATCGATGTAGCCTGCCTCATTAATCATTTGACGAACTTTAGGTACAGGCTCATCATCGTCTAACAATTCACGGGTAAATGTTGCGATAAAGTCAGCAAACTCATGTAATTGAGTCGCAGCTTTCTTAGGCAATACCATCGACAATCGTTGATCAGAAGAAGCTGTTAATAACGATAAAGTATTTTCTTGTGCAAATAGTCCTAGTTTCTCTAAAGTCACAGGTCCAATTGCACGCTTCGGTGTATTAATAATTCGTAAGAAAGCACTATCATCTTCTGGATTAATAATGAGGCGTAAATAGCTCATCACATCTTTAATCTCAGCACGAGCAAAGAATGATTGCCCACCTGATAATTTATAAGGGATTTGCATTTGACGGAGCTGCGTTTCTAATACGCGTGCTTGGAAATTACCACGATATAAAATCGCATAGTCTTTCCAATTTTTACCATTCATCAATTTATGCGTGATGAGATCTTTAACAACACGTTCCGCTTCATCATCGTCATTTAAACACGTGATCACACGGATATTTTCACCATGTCCTTTATCACTCCACAATTTTTTATCAAAGATATGAGGGTTATTTTCAATGACAGCATTAGCCGCTTTTAAAATACGACTGGTTGACCGGTAATTTTGCTCAAGTTTAATGACTTTTAAATTATGAAAATCTTCTTTTAATAAAGCCATATTCTCAGGCTTTGCACCACGCCATGCATAAATAGATTGATCATCATCACCTACAGCGGTGAATTGCCCCATCACACCAACGAGAAGTTTTACAAGGGTATATTGTGCAGTATTGGTATCTTGATATTCATCTACCAGTAAATAGCGAACCCGATTTTGCCATTTGTCTCTGACTTCAGCATTCTCTTGCAACAAACGTGTTGGCATCACAATCAAATCATCAAAATCAACGGCATTATAAGCGCGCAGATTACGTTCATAGAGTTGATATAAATGTGCTAACTGTACATCGTCAACTGTTTCACACGTTGAATGGGCTTGCTCTGGTAAAACTAAGTCATTTTTCCAATCAGAAATTTTCTTCATTGCTTTGGCGATGAGTTCTTTACTTTCTGCGCCCGACATATTATCGCGCTGCATTAAGTCCATCAGAATTCGTTTGCAGTCGTCTGCATCTAAAATCGAAAAATTGGCTTTAAGAGGTAAGTTTTTTAATTCTAAACGCAATAAATTTAAGCCAAAAGTATGGAAAGTCGAAACTGAGAGTCCTTTTGCTTCTTCACGTGACAATAACTTAGCGACACGCTCCTTCATTTCACGTGCGGCTTTATTGGTAAAGGTCATGGCAGTAATACGATGTGCTGGAATACCACATTGCTGTACCAAAAAAGCAACTTTTCGTGTAATCACTGAGGTTTTACCTGAACCCGCACCTGCGAGCACCAACAATGGCCCTTGAACATATTTCATCGCTTCAAGTTGCTTGTCATTGAGTTGACTGGCAGATGACATCTCGTAATACCTCTCACGTTTTCGAGCATGATTATAGACATCTCTGTTTTAGAATCCCAATAGTAAATCTTGGGATATGTATAAATTATGATGCCTTATACAAATAACACGCCATAGCTTGTCGCAAGCTATTCGACATAATAAAAAACCACCCGAAGGTGGTTTTTTTAAATCAGTAATAATTACTGTTTTGCATAAATGCTAATTTCTACACGGCGGTTTTGTTCTTTACCAGCAGCAGTTGCATTTGAAGCGATTGGATTAGAAGAACCTAAACCTTGTGCATCAATACGGCTACTTGAAACACCTTGGCTTGCTAAATAGTTTTTAACTGATTGAGCACGTGCTTGAGACAATGGGATATTGATTGAATCATTACCGGTATTGTCTGTGTAGCCAGTAACTAAGATTGCGCTCTTGTTATCTTCAGCTAAAGTTTGCGCCACTTTGTTTAATGTACCGTAGAAGTTTGGTTTGATGTTTGATTTATTGGTATCAAACGTGATGCTACCCGGCATGATCAATTGAACAGAACCATCTGGATTACGACTTACATCAACACCTGTACCTGCCATTTGCTCACGTAATTTTTTCTCTTTGTTATCGAGATATAAACCACTTGCACCACCAAGAATCGCACCGATTGCAATTGCACGGTTGTTTTGGCTGCTGCTACCGTTATTAATACCTTTAGAAACACCGTAACCAGCCGCCGCACCAATTAATGTACCTAAAGCAGCTTTGTCGTATGAAACACCGCCGATATCATTACCTTGTCCGCTCATTGTTTGGCAACCAGAAAGTACCAATCCAGCCCCTACCAATGTTGAAATTACTAATGCACGCATTGCGTAGCTCCTGTCTATGTATTTTGTTGTCTGAACAAATAATGAATGAGAAAATCAAGCCAGACCATTGATATTTTGTTAATAAAAAACAGTTTATTTATATTTTTGTAATATTTTGATGCACTTTTCTTGATCTTATACTCACATTCCCTCCACTGTTTATTATTTTGCATAAAAATACACTTATGATAAATAAGTCACATTATTAAAAAGTAAGTAATCATCTAAGTCTTCTATGGTAAAAATTTTAATTTCCCAGATTTTGTATCTATAAGTACTGGAATATATGAAAATTGTGAACACTTAAAAATATACAGTTGTATTTAAATATCTGTTGTTTATAGTTAAAAGGATTGTTTTATCGAAAATTAGCACCCAAGGTTTGATTTATGTCTACCACAAATAAAAAAGTATCGTTATTAGAAAGGGTAACTAAAGGACTTACTGTTGGTTCTGTAATCACAGGAAGTACTTTTTTACATGGTCCTCCTGTTCTTGCTCTTGGTTTTACAAAATTATTTAAAAAATCAAAAAAGGTAGATGAAACCAATATTCAGTTGGCGAATAGTTGGATTGGGGTAAATAATCAACTGATTGAAAAAGTCTTACCAAATCTCAAATGGGAAATTAGTATTGATGAAAAGCTCGATCTGAATTTACAAGGTCGTTATATAATGATTTGTAATCATCAAAGTTGGGTTGACACCACAGTAAATCAATATTTTGGTCTCACACGTATGCCACTCACCCGCTTCTTTACCAAGTGGGAACTCATCTTTATTCCTTTTGTTGGGCAAGCCTTTAAGATTTTGGGTTTCCCAATGATGAAACGTCACTCAAAGGAACAAGTGGCTAAAAACCCGGAACTGAAACATCGCGATATGTTAGAAGCACGTAAAGCCTGTGAACAATTATTAAGTCAGCCTTTTACACTACTCAATTATCTTGAAGGCACTCGCTTTACTGCCGAAAAACAAGCAAAACAACAATCACCCTATCAAAACTTACTTAAGCCAAAAGCAGGTGGCTTGGCATTGGCTTTAAACATCTTAGGCGATAAGATTGATGCTTTGGTTGATATGACAATTGTCTATCCTGATGGTGTACCAGATTATGGTGATTTCTGGCTAGGCGATGTTTCACGTATTGCTGTGGATTTGCGTAAAATAGAAATTCCAGATTGGGTACTGGGTGGAAATTATGAAGATGATCCAATCTACCGCGAACGCTTCCAACAATGGGTCGACCAAATTTGGACAGAGAAAGACCAACTGATTTCACAAATGAAATCTAAATATTATCAATAGTCTGATTAGGAATTGACTCACCACATGACTCAGCAGGACTCAAAACAAAACTCTAAATATAACCTTGTAAATCCAAACAGTAAGTTTTTTAAACTGTTTCTGGTTTATGACATTTTCATGGTGTTTATTATTGTTTTTAATTTGTTCTGCTTAGGCATGAACTTTTTTTTAATGAGTAATATTGGCGAATGGTTTTTTAATACGATCCATTTAGCCGGTGTACTTGAATTCTATCGTAGCTATCTGCACCCTTGGGTGATTATCACCGAAGCATGGTTTATTATTTTTTTAATCACTGAACTTGCCGTGCGATGGGCAATTGCGATTGTGAATAAACACCATGCTCGTTGGTGGTTTTTTCCATTTATTCATTGGTATGAAATCTTAGCGATTATTCCCCATTTACGTTTTCTACGTTTATTCCGCGCAGGTATCATTGCCTATCGTTTACATGAACTAGGTTATAAAGTCGTTCCAGATAATATTCGAATTAAGGCACTTTTTTATTACAGTGTCGTTATGGAAGAATTGTCAGATCGTGTGGTGATTACAGTTATAGATGGCGTCCGACAGGAGCTAGAAACCAGTTCAAGTCATAAAGATATTATTCATGAGTTAGTGGATCATCATCGTCAATTATTTACCATTGCCCTTTCTTCTATATTGCAAGAATCTTTAGCAAAAACGTTACAAGCACAACAACCGATCATTACGCAAAAAATAGGGATTATTGTTAATCAAGCCATTGAAGATACGCCTGAGCTAACTCAATTATTACGTCTAATCCCAATCGTAGGTGGGCGAATTGAACAGCAAATTCAAAGTATAGGGCAACGTTTGGGTGAAAATATCAGTGCAGGTTTAATTGAGCCATTTACTAACGGATCTGTAAATCAACCCAATCAGAATTATTTATTTATTGCAGAAAAAGTCAGTGAATTGAATATTGATAATAAATACTTAGAAGAATTGGTCGAATCAGTGGTATTTGAAAGTCTTGCAGCCATACGAAAACAAGTCAAAGTCAAACAATGGCAGCAAACTTTACGTGAATATGATCAATTGGATAAAAAAGCAGAATGATTACAAGAAAATTTACCAATCTAGCTAGAGAATTCCTGTAATTTGTTCTAGCATTTGCTTTTATTTACAACATGCTTTAACACAATAGAGTGCTTAAAAAAGCCCTTAAGGATAAATTATGGCTGATATACGGATTACGGGCAGAATGGTGAATTTTAGTCGATTAACATTCGACACAAATGACCATAATGCGATCCGCCAGCAACTTACAAGCACCCTCAATGAAGGTTCTTATCTTGGAACATTAGTCATTATTGACAGTACCGTTGAACAAGAGCTGATTGCCTTAATTCAATTGCTGATTGATCTTGGGTTACAGCCAATGGCGGTAATTGATGGAATTTTAGGTGATGAAGCTCGGGCGATTCAATTTCCTGTACTGCCTGCTGATCAACCTTTACAGCGTATCAAAGCATCAAAAGAGCAAGTCGTTGTTCAAGCACCTGAAAAAAATACTGAAACTCAAGAAATACAAACACCACAAAAACAAACACCGACTACGCATATCACCTCGTATCATGATGAGATTTTGCGTACTGGACAATGTTTGGTACAGGAGCAAGGTGATATTATCTTGAATGCGGGTATGAATAGTGGCTCTGAAGTCATTGCGTCTGGAAATATTCACATTTATGGCAATGCTCGTGGTAGAGTCATTGCAGGCGCAGGTGGGTACACTTCAGCTCGAATTTTTTGTCATTCACTAGAAGCAGAGTTAATCTCGATCGCAGGGACATATTGTGTGGCAGATGATATTCCTAAAGATATGATCAAAAAACCCGTACATATTTATTTAAATAACAAGCAAGAGCTTGAATTTGAAGCCTTACAGTTTTAATTTAACTTGTTAAACACCCAAAAAGCCCTTTTAGGGCCGTATGACCATAAATAGGAGTGGATTCGGTGGCCAAAATTGTTGTCGTAACGTCAGGCAAAGGTGGTGTAGGTAAAACTACAACAAGCGCATCTTTTGCAACAGGTTTAGCCCTACGTGGTCATAAAACTGTTGTAATTGATTTCGATGTAGGTTTACGTAATCTCGATTTGATCATGGGCTGTGAACGCCGTGTCGTTTATGACTTTGTCAATGTCATCAATAATGAAGCTCGCTTACAACAAGCCCTGATTCGTGATAAAGAAATCGAAAACCTATACATTCTTCCAGCATCTCAAACACGTGATAAAGACGCTTTGAGCGATGAAGGTGTTGCACGTGTCATTGATGAACTATCTCAAGAGTTTGATTACATCATCTGTGACTCACCTGCGGGTATTGAGCGTGGCGCGATCTTGGCAATGTATCATGCTGATGAAGCAATCATTGTGACAAACCCAGAAATTTCATCAGTACGTGACTCTGATCGTATTATTGGTATGCTTGATAGTAAAACTAAAAAAGTTGAACACAACGAAGGCCGTATCCGTAAACATCTCTGTATCACACGTTTCAACCCTGAACGTGCTGACAAACAAGAAATGTTAACGATTGATGATATTTCAAAAGATATTTTACGTGTTCCGACTTTGGGTGTTATTCCTGAGTGTCCAAGCGTACTTCAAGCATCGAACGAAGGTAAGCCCGTAATTCTTTATGATGGAACTAAAGCTGGGCAAGCCTATGATGATTTAGTCGCTCGTTTCCTAGGCGAAGATCGTCCTTATCGACACATTGCAGTACAGCCAAAAGGTTGGTTAGCTAGACTATTTGGAGCGTAATTATGGCAGGATTCTGGAGTAAACTTTTTAGCAGTGATGAAAAACCATCAAGTGCACAAACTGCCAAAGATCGCTTAAAAGTTATTGTTGCATCTGAACAAGGTTTAGGTCGTCGCTTAAGCCAAGACAAAATTGACCAAATGAAAAAAGAAATCATGCAAGTGGTCAGTCGTTACGTTCGTGGTGTAGATGAACAGCACATTCAAATGCAAGTTCGTTCAGAAGCAAATATCGAAATGTTAGAAATGAATATCAATTTACCTGAAGATCGATAGAAGTTTTTTCATTAGCGATTTTTCGCAAATAAAGGCAAAATACATTGCGACTGAACAAGGCCATGCTTTGTTAATTATTCAGTCCCGTATTTTGCCTTTATTATTTTAAGACTGAGGAGATTGTCATGGCATTATCACAGCCAGCAACTTTCAATGAAGAATGGTCAGATGAGCGTGTTTTTGCCTACCTCAACCAACTTCCACCAGCAGATGTCAATGCTGACTTCCATGTGCTCTATCATGCTTTCAAACATATGCGTCCCTTCGACTATGAGCGCTTGATCACCAAATTTTTAGCTGATGGTCGTGATTTAAATGCGACTAATCCTGAAGGACAGCGTATTCATGACGTGATCGCTCAATTTCCACGTCAAAAAGACGGCTTCTTAGAAGTATTAGCAAAATTTGCTTAAGATAAAAAAGCCTGCTTAAAGCAGGCTTTTTTATCTCTTTATTTTATCGACTACCAATCAAATAAACGCCCAGTAAGGTAAAAATCCCACCAGAAATACCATCAATCCATTTTGCAAAATTTTGATATGCTGTTCTGAATGTAGGCAATGAGAATACAAACGCTACTACTAAGAACCACAGCAAGGTCTCTATCGCAATAATAATAAAAAGCAAAGAGTGATGCTGATCAAATAAAGGATTGGCTAAGAATAATGAAAATACACTGCCAAAATAAATCACTGCTTTAGGATTCGATAAGTTAGTGAGTAAACCTTTCATAAAAAACAAATAAGGCGACTGAGGTAATACTATCTGTTTGATACTTTGCTCACCTTTTGAAAAAGCTGAACGAAGCATTTGGTATCCCAACCAACATAAATATAAACCACCAGCGACTAAAAGGCCTTGTTTTAGCCAAGCCATCTTTTCAAAAATAATATTCAGTCCCATCAATGCTAAAAGTGACCAAACCATTGCCCCCAAGCAAATACCAAATGCAACCAATACCGCATCCTTACGAGAACGGCTGACAGCAGTTTGAGAGACTAAGAAGAAATCAGGCCCTGGAGTGATAAGCGCACAAAAATGAATAAAAATGAGTGTACATAATGCAACAAACATGGCTCACCCTTTAGCTTGTATTTTTAAACAATAAGCTTAAATAAAAAACGTGATTATTACTATATAAAATTGATAAACCTATAACAATAAAGCCCCTAAAGAGGGGCTTTATTAGTGGAATATTCTTATTAAACGAGAATATCACGTTTGCCGTTAGCTCCCATTGAACTTACGATCCCGTTCTCTTCCATTTGATCAATAATTCGTGCAGCTCGGTTATACCCCAAACTAAATTTACGTTGTAATGATGATGTTGAAGCCTTGCGCGTTTCAAGTACAAAAGAAACACACTGATCATAAAGTGCATCACGATTAGGATCACCATCACCATCTTCAAAACCACGTGAGGTTGGTTCTTCATCAAATGGGGTTAAGATTTCATCAACATAATCAGGCTCACCACGTTCACGCCAAGCGTCACAGATGCGGTTCACCTCATCATCACTAATAAACGCACCATGCACACGCTCAGGTTCGATTTTACCTGGCCCTAAGAATAGCATGTCACCGTGCCCTAATAGATCTTCTGCCCCACCTGCATCAAGGATTGTTCGAGAGTCAATTTTACTATTTACACGTAATGCAACACGTGTTGGGATATTCGCTTTAATCAAACCTGTGATGACGTCAACTGAGGGACGTTGTGTTGCAAGTAGTAAATGAATACCTGCTGCACGAGATTTCTGTGCAAGCCGAGTAATCATCTCCTCAGCTTTTTTACCAACCTGCATAATCATGTCAGCGAATTCATCTGCAACAATCACAATCGATGGTAAAGGAGCTAATCGCGGTGCACGCTCCCCTACAACTGAATCACTAGCTTTCCAAGTTGGATCAATCAAATCTTCACCATTGGCAATCGCTTCTTCCACTTTGCGGTTATAGTCAGCCAATTTACGAATTTTTAGAAAAGACATTAGCTTATAACGACGTTCCATTTCATTTACACACCAATTCAATGCGCTTACAGCATCTTTCATATCAGTAACAACAGGTGTTAATAAATGTGGAATATCATTGTAGTTAGCTAATTCAAGCTGTTTTGGGTCAATTAGAATTAAACGCAATTGATCAGGCGTGTATTTTAACAACATTGATAAAATCATTGAGTTAACAGCTACTGACTTACCTGAACCAGTTGTTCCCGCAACTAACATATGTGGCGCTTTGCCCAAATCAGTAATCACAGGATTACCTGAAATGTCTTTACCCATCGCCATCGAAAGTAAACCCGCTGGGTCTTCAAATGCAGGGGTCTTTAACAACTCAATCAGTCGAACCATTTCGCGGCTGCTATTTGGGACTTCAATGCCGATATAAGGTTTTCCAGCAATCACCTCAACCACACGAACAGATGCCATTGACATTGAACGTGCTAAGTCACGCGAAATATTGGTCACTTTAGATGCTTTTACACCCGGTGCAAGATCTAGTTCAAAACGTGTCACGACAGGCCCAGGTTGAGCCTCCACTACTTGAGCTTTGACGTTAAACTCTTGTAATTTAATTTCTAGCAGTTCAGACAAACGAGCTAATTGTTCAGCTGTAAAGTTCACCTTTTTATTCGGATCTACTTCGTCCAATAATTCTAAACCTGGCAAAGTTGGTAAATCACGACGTTTTTGAGCCACTTGCATCGCACGAGACATCGGCCGACCAAAAGAATCTGTTAACGGCGCATCTAAATCAAAATCATCTTCGATATCAAAATTTTCTTCAACTTTACCAGCAGTTTCTTGCCATGCTTCAATAAATGCTTCTTTTGATAAACTCTCTTTAGGTGTTTCAATCTCAATAGGTGCTTTTACAAAAGCCGAAGACTGCGCATAGCTCGGAGTTTGCAATACAGATTGCTGTTGTTTGTCTTCAATGAACAAATCTTCAAATTCATCAAAGCCTTCATCCAAAATACTTTGCTTATCGTCAGCGATCATATTTTTGATCGTATGATGCGACTGAACTACGGTTGCTTGCGGTACAGATTGAACGTCTATTGAATCTAACTCAATATCAAAGTCAATTTCATCACTTTCATTTTTTGCCGTTGATCGCGTTTCTTGAATAAATGGCTTATGTACATCCGTAGCCGTTTTACTATTAGGAACAGCAGCCAATAATTCATCAAATATTTGGTCATCATTCCAATCGACTGGACTCTGATGAGGACGTTGCTCTACAGAAGAAACTTCCGTTGCTGCGTGTACATATTGAGATGAAGGATTTATAGCATCATCTGCCGCTCGCAAAAGTGCATCAATTTCTTGTTTATGGCTCGCATCATCATGTTGTAATGCACGCCATACTTCACCTGTTTGAATTAAACGCTGACTATCGGCTGCAAGTTGATGTGCTTGTTTTAAAGTTTGCTCAAAATCTTCTGTTGATAATACTTCTTGTGATTGAACACTTTGCTGCTCTTTGGCAACAACATCAGCAAATAGTTTTTCGGCTAATAATTGATGATGTGCATTGTCTGTCGATGCTGTTTTAGCTGCAATGCTGTGCTGTGTACTTTGGGCTGTATCATTCGCCTCTACAATATTTGAATCCGCCGCTTGGAGTGGAGCTTTTTGCTTTATAGTTGGTGTTTCTGTTGAGGCTAATTGTTCAGTCAAATCATAAGCAGATTCGTGTTGAGGTATATTTTTATAGAACAAATCTTGTAAATATGCTGGCGTATTTTTTAATGTTGCCCAAGTTTTATTCCATTGAATACCAAAAGCTAAAGTGAATAATAAAATACTGAAAGCAAATAAAAAAAATGTTGCACCATAAATGGTTAAAAGCTGAGAAAGGCTCTGACCCAACTCATAACCAATAATACCACCTGCTGCATTTTCTAAAGTATCTGCTGGAACATTCCAATGTAGATACAACAAACTAGAAATGGACAGAATCAAGAAGAACTGTGCTGCATAACGGAATGGGCGATTTAAAAAACTTCTAGGCCACCATACTTGAATTGCTTCGATAAATAGAAATAAAGGAATGAACAAACTTGCCCACCCTAAAAAACCGAATAACAAGTCTGCAATCCAAGCACCTGCAACACCACTTGCATTTGAGACCTGTTGCGTATCACTGGAAATATGCATCCAACCTGGATCAAAAGGTGTGTAGGTTACTGTGGCAAGAAATAGATAAATGCCAAAAGAAATCAAAAATAATGTCATTAAAAAGCGTTGTGCATAAACACTTGACACCGCAGCCATATACAGTCCTGTAACCCAATTTGTTATTTGTAGGTATCGATTAAGGTCTAACTGACCTTGATCAATAAGTTTTATATTATGCACTCGTTCTTACAAAAAAGATGCACGATTGTTTACTGTTGTTGTTAACATCCATTGTTGTTGCAAACATTGATGAAATATCAGTAAATGCTCTCCATGATATAGCTCAATTCGATTAAGTATATCAATATTATCCAACCCACTCCCCTGTGGATTCACGTATAATTTTAAAAGTTTCAATATAAAAAGGATGTTCTTTAATGAGCGCTCGTCACTCACGGTTAATTATTTTGGGTTCTGGTCCTGCAGGTTATAGCGCGGCAGTTTATGCAGCGCGTGCCAACCTTAAACCGACACTGATTGCAGGCTTACAATTAGGTGGTCAATTAACAACGACCACTGAAGTTGATAACTGGCCTGGTGACCCTGAAGGATTAACTGGTCCTGTGTTAATGGAGCGTATGCAAGCTCATGCAGAACGTTTCGGTACAGAAATTGTCTATGATCACATCAACGAAGTAGACCTTAAAACGCGTCCATTTGTGTTAAAAGGTGATATGGAAGAGTACACTTGCGATGCTCTTATTATTGCTACAGGCGCAACAGCACAATATTTAGGTCTTGAATCTGAAGCTGCATTTATGGGTCAAGGTGTAAGTGCTTGTGCGACTTGTGATGGTTTCTTCTATAAAAACCAAAATGTGATGGTTGTAGGCGGTGGTAATACGGCTGTTGAGGAAGCGCTTTATTTATCGAATATCGCTGCTCACGTTACTTTGGTTCATCGCCGCGATAGCTTGCGTTCTGAAAAAATCTTACAAGATCATCTCTTTGCAAAAGAGAAAGAAGGTAAGATCAGTATTATTTGGAATCATCAAGTAAATGAAGTTCTAGGTGATAAAACAGGTGTAACCTCTGTTCGCATTCAGTCTACACAAGATGAAACAACACAAGATATTCAAGTACAAGGTCTCTTTGTTGCAATTGGACATAAACCGAATACAGGAATGTTTGATGGTCAATTAAACCTACGTGATGGTTATATTCAAGTTCAAAGTGGTACTTCAGGCAATGCAACAGCCGCTTCTATTGAAGGCGTATTTGCCGCAGGTGATGTAGCAGATAGTATCTACCGCCAAGCAATCACTTCAGCAGGTTCAGGCTGTATGGCTGCTTTGGATGCTGAAAAATATCTCGACAATTTGAAGTAATCTCTATATTCCCTTGCGTTGACAATTTAGAATAGATTGTCAACGCGCTCTAGTTGCGTTAATTTAGAATCATTCTTATTCACTTTAGCAACTATGCAAGCGCTGCCTTTATCAAAATATATTTTCCCAGATCCTATTGAAGCCGATCCAGAAGGACATGGCTTTATTTGTATTGGCGCAGACTTATCACCTGCTACATTATTTGAGGCCTATACACATGGTCTCTTCCCTTGGTTTAACGAAGATGAACCAATTTGTTGGTGGAGTCCTGAGCCACGCTGCATTATTGAGCCACATGCATATAAACCCAGTAAATCATTAATTCGAAATATGAAAAAACATGATTATCGGATTACAGTGAATCATGCTTTTGAAGATGTAATACGCTCATGTTCACTCCCCCGTAGCTATGCAAATGAAACATGGATTAGTGAAGATATAATCGAAGGCTATTGTTCTCTATTTAAGGCGGGTTATGCCTACAGCATTGAGGTCTGGCAACAAGAAAAATTAGTTGGTGGACTCTATGGCGTAACGATAGGTAAAGGCTGTTTTGGTGAATCGATGTTTAGTACAGAAACAGATGTCTCTAAAATGGCTTTCTATACACTCATGTTGATCGGTCAAGAAAATCAGCTTCCTTGGATTGATTGCCAACTGGTCAATGATCATCTTTTAAGCTTAGGTGCGCGTACACTTTCTCGCCAAGTCTACCTAAAATCGTTACAAGATGTAATTATTGCCCCCTCTATCAATTGGAAAAGTTATCAAGAACGTGTATTTTCAAGTAAAACAATAGCAGTTTTTGCAAAATTAGACGGTTAATGGATTAACACCTTGGAGGGAGATTAATGAAATCATACCAACCCAAGTCCCTTTTAAATGACTTACAGTACTATATAACACCGCCACACGACTGCAGTTATCTCGATAACAAATCAGCTCGAATGGTATTTTTAGATCCAATTCACAGTATTGATGTGGTGACATTGTCTGAACTTTCGCGTGTCGGTTTTCGACGTAGTGGTGATTTTGTCTATCGACCAGAATGCCATTTATGTCGCCAATGTTTGTCTTGTCGCGTTCCAATTCAAGAATTTAAAATGAATAGTAGCCAGAAGAAGGCATGGAAACGTAATCAAGATTTAAAAATGAGTATTTTGCCAACTTCGCAAGCCACTCAACAGCATTATGATTTATATGAGCGTTATATTAACGAGCGTCATGCAGATGGCGATATGTATCCAGCAACATTAGATCAGTTTGAAAAATTCCTCGTTCACAGTTGTACAGAAAGTTTTTTCATTGAACTTTGGGATGATCAGAAACTTATTGCCGTTTCTACTTGTGACTTAATGGATGATGGTCTCTCTGCTGTATATACTTTTTTTGATCCTCAAGAACAACGTCGTTCACTTGGTGTTTTTGCGATTCTTAAACAAATTGAATATGTCAGCACTTTAAATTTAGATTACTTATATTTAGGCTATTGGGTGCCTCACTCAGCTAAAATGAACTATAAATCACAATATACGCCACTGGAATTATTATTAGATGGACAATGGCGTCGCCTTAACCGCCCACTCTCAGAAAAAGAGATTCATCAACTTGGAAATTCATTAATGACGACACTACCATCGGAGTGGGATAACTTAATTATTAAATAAAGCAGCAAAATCATCAGTGCATGTTTTGACCATAATCACAGCATGCTCTTTTGTACCATCTAAATTTGGATAATAATTTTTGCGTAAGTCTATTTGATGAAAATCCGTTTTTTCATACAAACGAATTGCAGCAAGATTGCTTTCACGTACTTCTAAAAAAATTTGAATCGGATTATTTTTTAAAAGTTGAATTGAATAATCTAACAACTCGTATCCAAGACCTTTGCCCTGTTGGCTTGGATGAATCGCCATCAGTAATAAATTGGCCTCATCTAGAACAGGCTGTAAAATACAGAACCCAACAACCTGATTCGACTGCTCATAGACCGTGCACTGATAGGAAGCTAAAGATTCTTGAAATTGTTGTTTCGACCAAGGATGTGTTTGTACTAAGCGCTCAATTGCAACAACACTGTCTAAATCGCTCTCTTGCATCAATCGAATCACGATCTATCACTCTATAAAATATTGATGCAGATTATCAGCAATTTGATTGTAAATTTGAATAAAAAAATGGGCAATTTTAATTGCCCATTTTAGTTAACTTAGATTAAAGCCTAATTCAGCGCGCCATTTATTCAATAATGCTGTTGTATCATCATCATTCGGATGGAATTTTGGTCTTAAAAATGCCAGTAACGTTGGAATTTGACGTGTCATAAAACCTTTATAGCCATACATGAACTTGAACATATATTTGGTATCTCGCCATGTAAGTCTGCCATCAGTTTGTAAAAGAGTCGCAGTGAAATATGATTGGGTAATAAAAATTAAACCCATTGCAATCACTAAAGCTAATGAACGCATAAAATATGCTTTAAATCCTTGCCCATACATCGCTTCATAAACGTCAAATGCCACCGCTTTATGCTCATTTTCTTCAACTGCATGCTACATCCATAAATGGTACATAGTCTCATCCATAAACATGGATTGAATATCTGGGTTAGACAATAGTTCTTCAGCAATCGTTGATGTAAAATGCTCCAAGGCACAAGTACCCGTTAAACCAATCATCTCTTTTGTAAAACCAAATGGTTTTAATAATTTAGTACTTATAGCAACGCCATACTGAATCACTTTACCTGTTTGTGCCTCCAATTTGCGCACATCATAACCATAAGCTTGAGCAGCTGCATTAAAAGCCAAGTGTTCCTTTGAATGCATTGCTTCCTGTCCAATAAAAGCACTAATTTCTTTTTGTAATCGAGGATCAGCAAGTTTTGGATCATTTCTAACTGCACGGGTACTATTCACAAAAAATTGTTCACCCTCTGGGAACAGTGCTGAAAGTGCAGTCATAAAATGAGTTAAAGCAGCATCGCCATTTGCCCAATACCGTGGAACTTCGCCAAATTCAAAATCCATTCGGCGTACAGGAAAACTAGCGCCAGCGCGGTTTGAAATATTGACCTTAGCATTCATACCTTCTTCTCCTAGCCAATGGATATATTTGATTAAAAATTATCTATGCTTTATTTATACGCTTCTTTGAACGCATTAAATAAGTGCAGATAAGGTCAGAAAAGCATCATCTTAGGACATGTCAGTATGATTTTAAAAAGTCTATTTAATGTAATATTCAAAATAAAAAAAGAGCAATTTTATTGCTCTTTTTACATAGGTCTAGCTAATAGATCTTTTAATTTAAAAACCTAATTTCGCCTTCCAATCTTTAAGTAATTGTACGGTATCTAAATCATTTGGATGAAAACGTGGTCTAAAGTAAGCCAACATTTCACCCGCCATACCTGTAATAATCCCTTTTGATGGACTATAAGCATATTTGTAAATCATGCCTAATTCTTTCAGATTTAGTTTTTTATCTTGTTGAAGTAGCCGTAAAGTAAAATAAGATTGAAGAATAAAGATTAAAGCCATAGCAAATACAAGTGCTGTAGTACGTAAACTATATGCTTTCAATCCAGTTCCAAATACTGACTCATAGACATCGTAAGCCACTGCTTTATGTTCATTTTCTTCAACTGCATGCCAGAACCACATATATGACATGGTCTCATCCGTCATTAAATCTTGGATGTGTTTATTGCGTAATAATTCAGACGCAATTGTTGCTGTGAAATGCTCCAGCGCAGTTGTTGCAGTTAAGTCAACCATTTCCTGAGTCATGCCAAATGGTTTAACTGCTTTAGCAAAGTTCTTACGTGCGAACTGGATATAGCGACCTGTGATACGTTCTAAAGAGGATACATCATGTCCATATTTTTGTGCAGAAGCATTAAAACCAACATGTTCCTGAGTATGCATTGCCTCTTGACCAATAAAGGCACTGATTTCTTTTTGTAGTGCTTCGTTGTCCTTGATGGCAGGGTGATAACGTACAGCACGAACTGAATCAATAAATAATTTCTCACCATCTGGAAACAATGCAGAAAGTGCTGTCATGAAATGGGTTAAACCAGCCGAACCATTCATCCAGTACTCTGGAACCTGATCAAAATCAAAATTCATACGACGTACTGGGAAACTTGCGCCTGCACGATTTGAAATATTTACCTTAGCATTCATGCTGCTGACTCCTTTTAAATGGAAAATTTCCATTTAGTACTTTTGTTCATTTTCTTGTGTTTTATATTACGGTTTTATTGCGATGAATTAAGTGCAGTTTAGGACAGCAAGGTATCAGTTTAGGACACAATTAAAGATAGATTGTCGAACAATAGACATAAAAAAACACCCCAAAGGGGTGTTTTTTTATTACTCTAAGCGATTATGCAGTTACTTTAGCAACAACACCCGCACCTACAGTACGACCACCTTCACGGATCGCAAAACGTAGACCTGGGTCCATTGCGATCGGGTGGATTAACTCTACTGACATCTCAACGTTGTCACCAGGCATAACCATTTCTACGCCTTCTTGTAACTTGATTGCGCCAGTTACGTCAGTTGTACGGAAGTAGAACTGTGGACGGTAACCGTTAAGGAATGGAG
>NZ_JACAXC010000003.1:0-168430 GCF_013391535.1 Acinetobacter sp. SwsAc4 | reverse complement strand
TGTTCAGATGGCTATTCTACGTTTGATTGGTTTTGGAAAAAAAGAAGAATTTAAGAAAGTGCTCGCAATTTTAAGAAAGAAAAAGCCTGATAGGACAAGGGCTCTATGAAATTTGTCGTGTACAGAGCCCTTTTTCAAATCCTTGATTCATCATTTCAATATATTGGGGTTGAATATCCACTTCTACATAGAGTTGAGTAAAGTCATCCGAATCAAATAACATGTACTTTTCTAATGCACCTGCCCAAGATTTTACATCGTCACTTTCAGTATCTTCCTCTCCATCTTGAATCATCCCGATATGTTTAAAAATAATCACATTCGGCTCATATAAACGTTCGATTGTTGAAATCATGCCACCCCCTTATCATCATAGAAATAGGTTTTACCGCCTACTTTCTAGTCTGATCGTATGGTCGAGTTGCAAGAAAAAAATGGGTTCAAGCTTGGTAACTTTCTTTTTGCCATAATATTTCCCACACTTTTTGCTTCGAAGCCTTAATTTCAATATCGTAAGATAAAGTCTGCATTTTTGTTTTCTCCATAATTTTGGTGTTATTTTTGATCTTTTAATTTTAAATGGTTATTTTTCACCCACTCTATATTTATACTTTTACTGTTTTTAAAATGCGATAGAGATATACAGATCCATAAAAAATTAGAGTAATTGCTCAAATAACAAGACTTTCAGAACAAATTGCCATTCCACTTTCTACATAAATGATTAAACTCTTGCATTTGCTTTACTTAAATGGCGTTCTGCGTAAAAATCTAACTCCTGATTAACACAAGTTTGTTGTATTACAGCGATCGTAGCGACATTATGGAATAGTTTTACTGAAAGGCAATTTGAGCATACCTATCAGTTTGGAGAGTCACATGAAAAAATATCAATGTATCGTTTGTGGGTGGATTTACGACGAAGCAGATGGTTGGCCACAAGACGGCATTGCAGCAGGTACCAAATGGGAAGACATCCCTGATGATTGGACTTGCCCAGATTGCGGCGTTTCAAAAGCTGATTTTGAAATGATTGAAATCTAAATAGATCTAAAAGACCGTGATCATGATCATGGTCTTTTTTTTCCTATCGTTTGTTTTTATTGAAAGAAATACTGGAGAATATAATGCATCCTATCGTCATCATCGGATCGGGCATGGCAGGCTATACTGTTGCACGTGAGTTTCGCAAACTCAGCCCAGAACAAGAACTCGTTATGATCTGCGCAGATGATGCGGTAAATTATGCAAAACCAACATTATCTAATGCCTTTGCAGGGAATAAAGCACCTGAACAAATTGCCCTAGGTGATGCAGCTAAAATGGCAACGCAACTGAATATGCGCATTGAAGCTGAAACCTTGGTGAAAGAAATTAATGCTGAACAACATGAAATCACTTTAGAAAAAAATGGTGAAATTTTCACTCAACCTTATTCAAAACTGGTCCTTGCAGTAGGTGCAAACCCAATTCGTTTAGCAATTGCTGGTGATGGTAGTGATGATATTCATGTCGTGAACTCCTTGATCGACTACCGTACGTTCCGTGAAAATTTAGCAAAGCGTAAAGATAAACGCGTTGTGATTCTAGGCGCTGGGTTAATTGGCTGTGAATTTGCCAATGATTTATTACATAGCAACTACGATGTCACAGTAATTGATCTTGCACCACAACCACTTGGTCGCTTGCTACCAAATCACGTTGCTGAAGCATTTAAAACAAACTTAGAACAAGCGGGTATTAAATTCGCATTGTCGACCACTGTTGAAAAAGTAACGAAAATCAATGATGGTGAAGATTACGAAGTGACTTTGGCAACAGGTCAGACTTTAATTGCAGATATCGTTCTTTCAGCGATTGGTTTACAGCCAAATATATCTTTAGCAAAAGCTGCAGATATTCAAACAAGTCGCGGCATCATTACCAATACCCTATTGGAAACCAACCAGCCTGACATCTATGCGGTGGGTGACTGTGCAGAAGTGAATGGAACATTACTGCCATATGTCATGCCAATCATGCAACAAGCACGTGCATTAGCAAAAACACTGAGCGGGCAAAGTACTGCTGTACACTACCCTGCAATGCCTGTTGCGGTAAAAACACCTGCTGCACCATTGACTGTATTACCTGCACCAATTGGTGTGGACGTGAATTGGGAAACTGAAGAGTTTGAAGATGGTATGCTTGCTAGAGCAGCAGATGATGAAGGTACATTGAGAGGTTTTGTGCTTTTAGGTGCGACTGCAAGCAAACAACGTTTAACTTTAACCAAACTTGTTCCAGACTTGATTCCAGCACAAGTTTAAGGTTTAAATTAGAGTCTGTTAAGAAAGAAATTTCTAGCAGACTCTAATTCTATAAAAAGAATTCAATTCGGAATGAATGCCATGAACAGTGCTTTACAATTTAATGTGTCACCTTATGCTCCATTTATGCAAGAAACCAAAGTCACTTTAGGTAATGGTATTGAACTGCATGTTGAAATGGGCGGCAATCCAGAACACCCAACAATTCTGTTGATTATGGGTTTAGGTGCTCAAATGCTGTTTTGGCCTGACTTCTTTTGTAAATCATTGATTGATCAAGGCTTCCGCGTTATCCGTTTCGATAATCGTGATATTGGTTTATCTTCAAAAATTCGTGAAAAAAGAAAACGCCTCAATACCATGAAACTCATGAGTCGCTTCATCATTGGGCTTGGTAACGAAGGTGCACCTTACACTTTATATGATATGGCTGATGATGTTTCGATGTTAATCGACCAATTGGGGCTTGAAAAAACATATCTCATAGGCGCTTCAATGGGTGGCATGATCTCTCAAATCGTAGCAGCGAAATATCCAGAAAAAGTTGAGAAAGTAGGATTATTATTTACCAGTAATAATCAACCCTTCCTGCCACCGCCGTTTCCAAAACAACTTTTCAGTTTATTAGGCAAACCTGAAGCACATGACGAAGATGCGATTGTGAATCATAGTTTGAAAGTATTTCATATTATTGGATCACCAGGTTATGTGAATCAAGTTGAAGCAATTCAAACCATTCGTAAACTATATCGCCGTAGTTTTTACCCAGCGGGTGTACTTCAACAGTTTTTAGCAATATTATGTACAGGTTCTTTGTTAGCATTGAACAAAAATATTACTCAACCGACTTTGGTTGTACATGGTTCAAAAGATCGTTTATTACCACCAAGTCACGGGAAAGCTGTTGCAAAGGCGATTTCTGGTGCTAAATTTGAATTAATTCAAGGAATGGGGCATGATATTCCTGCTCACTTCATTCCACAACTTAGCGGTTTGTTTGCTCATCACTTTAGATCATCACACTAGGACTCTATGGCTGCATTACCCTCATTAAGACAGCTATCGTATTTAGTTACGTTGTCAGAAACTTTACATTTTACTGAAGCTGCGCGCCGTTCATTTGTCACTCAGTCTACTTTGTCGGGTGGTATCATGGAACTAGAGCGCCTCTTAGGTGGCGTCCTAGTTGAGCGTGATCGTCAAAACGTTCGTTTAACCCCATTAGGCGAACAAGTCGTTGCACGTGCACGAGTATTACTTGCCGATGCACAAGATTTAATGCGCCTAAGTAGAGAAATGAGTGAACCATTAACAGGTGATCTACATCTCGGTATTATTCCTACGATTGCACCATTTATTTTGACTCAACTACTTGATGAAGTGCATCGACAACTGCCGAAGATTCAGCTTCATTTACATGAAGCTCAAAGTGAGAAAATCGTAGAAAAGCTAGAACACGGCAATTTAGATATGATTGTTCTGGCGCTTCCTTTTGACACTCGTGGATTAAAAGTTGCAGAAATTGCAAAAGAAAATTTATTTGTTGTCTACAATAAAAATGACAAGAATGCTGAGAATGCAAACTCACTAGATGATTTGGACTTATCGCGTCTCATGCTACTCGAAGAAGGTCATTGTTTACGAGATCACACCTTAAGTGCCTGCCCTGTGGGTGAGCGCAAAAATGATCATCGTTTAAAGGCAAGCTCTCTTCCAACTTTAGTGGAAATGGTGTCGTCAAATCTTGGCTTTACACTGCTACCCGAAATTGCCTTGAAAAACAGCATGATTCATTTCAATGAAGAAATTGCAGTAAAATCAATTGAAGATGCCCCGAACCGCACATTGGCATTGGTGACACGAAAAAGCACACCATTACAAAGTGAATTTGATGTGATCTTTCAAATTCTGCAAAAAATCACTGCACATTTAGAGTAATCGGAAGCCTGTAATGAAACTCATCCATCATTACAGGCTTTTAAACAAATAAAAATAGCATCACTATTTAATGTCTAGTAAATTGAGTTGTTCAACTTCCACATCACTCATACGCTGCCCTAGATCAAGCAATTGATCAAAATATGCTTCTACAACCTTGGCCTGATCAGCAGTACTCTCTACTTTATACATACTTTGGCGAAATTCATTACTCGAACGCAAGCCTTTGGTGTACCAAGCAATATGCTTGCGCGCAATACGACAACCAGAATATTCGCCATAGAATTGATATAATTCTGATAAATGCCCTAATAGCACAGCTTTGACTTCAGCAATATCAGGCGCTGCCAAGTGTTTACCTGTTTTTAAGTAATGTGCTATTTCCCGAAATATCCATGGTCGACCTTGTGCAGCACGTCCAATCATAATCGCGTCTGCGCCAGTATAGTCTAGGACATATTTAGCTTTCTCAGGACTATCAATATCACCATTGGCAATCAATGGAATATCAATCAGTTCTTTTACCTGCTTAATCAGCTCATAACGGGCTGTGTTCAAATACATATCTTCACGCGTACGACCATGTAAGGCTAAAGCTGAAATTCCTGATTCTTCAGCACGTTTTGCCACACGCAAAATATTTTCATGACCATTTAAAAATCCTAGTCGGGTTTTTAAAGTCACTGGCACATCCACGGCCGCAACCACCGCATCTAGAATTCGGGCTACTAAATCTTCATCTTGTAATAATGCTGAACCTGCCAACTTGTTACAAACCTTTTTGGCTGGACAACCCATATTGATATCAACGATTTGTGCACCGTTAGCGACTTGGTAACGAGCAGCTTCCGCAAGTTGCTCTGGGTCAGAACCCGCAATTTGTGCTGAAATTGGCGCAAGTTCGCCATCAAAATTTGCCCGATATAAACTTTTCTTACTCATACGTAAGGTTTTATCAGCCGTCATCATTTCACTTACGGCATGACCTGCACCAAAATATTTACATAGTGTCCGAAAGGGTCTATCTGTTACGCCTGCCATAGGTGCAACAATCAAATTATTTGACAGTTGATATGAACCGATATACATATATATTCTTACAAATTCTGAGCAACATAGTATACTTCATTCGCCCATTTGACTCATCTTTTTATGTGGTGTTGTTCTGATTATGAATAAATCATTCCCTACTCGTCCTTTATTAAAAATTATGGGCATCCTCACTGCATGTCTCAGCTTGACAGCTTGTGGAGATAAAGCATGGTGGTCTAATGGTAAAGAACCAGAAATGGAAGCAGAACAAATTAAGAAAGTGCTTCCCCCTCGTGTAAATGATCGCCAGTCATGGGCGCAAGATATTTTTGATATCATGCAACAACTCAGTATTCCTAAATCCAAGGAAAATGTGTGCAGTATTGTTGCTGTTGTAGATCAAGAATCCAACTTTGTTGCTGATCCAGCCGTCCCAGGACTTGGAGAAAAAGCAGTACAAGAAATTAATACTCGACTTAAAGAAAAATTTGAAGCAAAGTTGGGTGAAACCATCGGCGGAACAATTGCAGGCTATTTTGAGGACGTACTCAAAAATCAACCTTCTCCAGAAAATAATTACATGAGTCAAATGCGTAAAGTTAAAACGGAGCGCGAGCTAGATTTGCTCTACCGTGAGATTTTCGACTACATGTCAAAACATTATCATGTCAGTGCATTAACGGGTGCAGCGAAACTCGTTGGACAAGATATCGGAGAAAAAATGAATCCGATTACGACATTGGGTTCAATGCAGGTCCATATTAATTACGCCAAAGAACATAAACGCCAAAGTGGTAGTATTGCCGAATTGCGTAATGATCTATATACCCAATATGGGGGTTTATACTATGGTATTCATCGATTAATGGAATATCCTGCTGATTATGACAAAGCAATCTATCGCTTTGCAGACTACAATTCTGGTGTTTACTCAAGTCGAAATGCAGCGTTTCAAAGCATGTTAAATGCACTCACCAAGACTGAAATCAGTCTCGATGGTGATCTATTACTTTACAATAAAGATGGCGATGTGAAATCAAACCAAAGCCAAAGTGAAAAAGAGCTCATCGCTGTTTTCGCTCAAAATAATATTTTAGTGACACCACGCCAAATTCGTGATGACTTGAAAAAAGAGAAAGAGAAAAAATTTGAAGATACTCAAACTTATTTAGCTGTACAAAAGCTATATCAAAATAAAACCAAAAAAGAACCAATTTATGCAACCATGCCACAAGTCGTTATTTCAGGACCAAAACTGAGTCGTGATTACAATACAAACTGGTTTGCAAGCCGTGTAAATGGACGATATGAGACATGCATGCAAAGAGCCAAACGCATAAAACTATAAATCTTGCTTTATTTGACTTTGATGGCACGCTCTATCCTAAAGATAGTTTTACGGGGTTTATTTTCTTTACCCTATCAAAGCGTCACATTGTAAAAAAAGGCTTAACGATACTCCCTTGGATTCAAGCCTATTATTTACGCATATATCCTGCACATGCGATGAGACCTCGACTATTTCAAACGATGTTTGAAGGTGTCTCCGCCACATTTGTAGAAAATTTGGTTGATGAATATGCGCAAAAATTAATAAAACAATTAGATCCAGCTTTACTAAAGCAGCTTTATCTCCATCAACAGCATGGTGATCATATTGTTCTTGTTTCTGCGTCAGTCGATTTATATTTAGCACCAATCTGTGAATTGCTTAATATTGAGTTGATTTGTACTCAAACAGAAATTAAGAATGGTACTTTAACAGGTCGTTATCGCTCTCAAGATTGTAGCCGTGAACAGAAAAAATTACGGATTTTGCAACGATATAATTTAGAAGACTACCAATATATCTACGCTTATGGAAATAGCGAAGAAGATCTAGATATGTTGTCATTGGCTGACCACCCGTACATGATGGGAGAAAATAAATCACTTCCAGAATTAAAATTTGAGGCACTAAGAGTTAGTCCCAATATAGAACGAACGTAAAAAAGCTCGCCTAAGCGAGCTGTTTTTATATTTGTATTTAGTAAATTGCCATGTGGTCTCGATGAATCATTTCTAAAGAACGAGCCTCACCTAAAACTTGATAGACTTTCTCAGAAGGTAAACCCTTCACCATTTCTGCTGAACGAGAACTAAAATTCACACGACCAACAGCAATACGAGCACCATTCTTATCAACACATTCAACCACATCACCGCGATCAAAATGACCTTCAATCGCTTTCACACCAACAGGCAATAAACTACGATGCTTCAGTTTAATCGCTTCAACAGCACCATCATCTATCACTAAACGACCTGCGGTTTGCAAATGAGCTGCAAGCCATTGTTGATGAGCGGTCACACGGTCATTATCAGTTGTAAATAATGTTCCAAGCATCTCACCCGCCATTAAACGAGCCAATACATGGTCACTTTCACCACTAGCAATTAAAGTAGGACAACCAGACTTCGCTGCAAGACGTGCTGCACGAACTTTAGTCACCATACCACCGCGACCTAAAACACCACCACCACCCGCCATTTCAAATAAAGTATCGTCTAATGCACGAACCGAAGAAAATAACTTGGCATTTGGATTATTACGCGGATCAGAATCGAACATACCTTGCTGATCTGTCAAAATAATCAACAGCTCAGCCTGAACCTGCCCCGCCACCATTGCGGCTAAAGTATCGTTATCACCAAAACGAATCTCATCGGTAGATACGGTATCATTTTCATTAATGACAGGAATCACACGCCAATCGATCAAGTTTTGCAAAGCATCACAAGAGTTGAGGTAACGACGACGATCAGCAAGATCATCATGCGTGAGTAAGACTTGTGCTGTTTGAATCCCATGTTGATCCAATACGCTTGACCACGTATGGATTAAACCCATTTGGCCAATAGCAGCACAAGCTTGCAAACTGGGTAAATCAGTGGGTCGACTCGCAAGTTTCATGCGTACCATCCCTTCCGCAACCGCACCTGAAGACACTAAAATAATTTCGTGCCCAGCATTGTGTAGATCCGCAATTTGTTTCGCCCAATGCGAAATTGCATTTAAATCTAGACCTTGCCCATTTGCAGTGAGTAAAGATGATCCGATTTTAACAACGATTCGTTTACACGCATTGAGCTGACGTTGCCCATCGACCACTTCTATCATTTTTTCCTCGGTTCAATAATCACGAACGTAAATGCTTTCTACGCCGCCTTCATCCTCATCGTCATCAAAATCATCTTCATCGTATTCTAAGCCAGCTTCACGCTGAGCCTTACGCATAGCACGATAAGCTTCTTTTGCTGCGATGGTTTGTTCACGTGTCTCAGCCTCAAGCTGCTCACGGAATGCTTTCATTTCTGCTGCATACTCAGGATCTTCAACTTCACGCTCACGCTGTTGCTCGATCTGATCCATTAAGTAATAAACAACTTCTTTCGTCCCTTCTGACATCAAACCAGAAGTTTTAAATACAGGACCTTTCCATTGCAATTCATCAAGAATATGCTGACACCACTCTTCTCTTGATTCTTCAGGAAGTTGGTCAAGTTTATTCAATACAAGAACCACAGGGAGTTTTGCCAAAGTTGGCGAGAATTTCACTAACTCACCCAAAATTGCTTTGGCGTTATGCGCTGGATCTGAACCATCAATCGGTTGAACATCAACAATATGCAACAGGATACGAGTACGTGCCAAATGCTTAAGGAAACGAATCCCAAGACCCGCACCTTCTGCTGCACCTTCAATCAGACCTGGAATATCGGCCATGACGAATGAACGATGACGGTCTGCATCAACCACCCCAAGGTTAGGAATCATAGTGGTAAATGGATAATCCGCAACTTTTGGTTTTGCTGCACTGACTGCACGAATAAACGTTGATTTACCTGCATTTGGCATACCCAACAAGCCAACATCTGCAAGTACTTTCAACTCTAAACGTACTTCGCGGTATTCACCTTTGATACCATGAGTGCATTTACGTGGAGAACGATTCGTTGAAGACTTAAAGTGCGTGTTACCTAAACCACCATCACCGCCATTGGCTACTTTGACACGTTGACCATCGGCAACCAAGTCACCAATAATGTCACCAGATTCAATATCAACAATGGTTGTACCCACAGGTACTTTTAAAACAACATCTTCACCACCGCGACCTGAACAGTTTGCACCACGACCATTTTTACCACGTTCAGCGCGGAATCGACGCGTATAACGATAATCTACGAGCGTACCTGTGTCATCATCGGCTTGGATATAAACACTTCCTCCACGCCCCCCGTCTCCACCATCTGGACCACCAAAAGGGATAAATTTTTCACGGCGAAAACTGGCTACGCCATTGCCACCGTCGCCAGCCTCTACGGTTATGACTGCTTCATCAACAAAGCGCATGTGCCAATCCTCTAAATTCTTAAAAGCGGACTATTTTGCCACATTTTAATAAATTTCTCGAATAGATTTACTCAGCTCTGCATGAATTTTATTAAGCAATCAATCAACTTCTTTAAAAAACTCAAATAAATCTGCTTTTTAATTATTTTTCACATAATTTCGGCTTTGTTGCACAAACCTATCTGTACAGGCTTTTTCATCGATATAATTTTCAAATGAAGAAGCCTACACACAAAATCTACCGCACAACCAATTGGCCTGCGTCTACTGATAGACTCTACAGGCATGAAGTTTCTAGCTAAGGGCGAATGGAAACGCAAGAAACATGGACCTGAATATCGTCGTCAATGGCGTAAACTGCATATGGGCATAGACGCTAAAATCCTACAAATACGAGCAGTCCAGCTTACAACCAATAATGTCAGTGATTCACAGGTGCCTAGTGATTTACTTAATCAGATTCCACAAGATGAGCAGATTGACTCTGTTTATACCAATGCAGCTTATAATACCAAGCAATGCCGTGAGGTCATTGCAGATCGGCAAGCGCATGTGGTGATTCCACCTAGAAAAACGGTAAATTAAAATACAATATTTTAGATATACCTAAGTATAAAAAAAGGAGCTTTAAATCAGCTCCTTTTTTTATACTTTCACAAATTATGCATTTGTTTCAGCTGGAATTTTTGTATAGCTTACGCCACACATTTGTTCAGCGATACGCAATACTTGGCAGCTATAACCCACTTCGTTATCGTACCAAACATACGCTGTTAAACGTGTACCAGAAGTGATTGTTGCTTGCGCATCAAACACACCTGCAGTACGTGAGCCAATAAAGTCACTTGATACAACTTCGGTCGAGTTTGTATAACCAATTTGACCTTGTAGGCTAGAATTAATCGAGATTTGACGAATGTATTCGTTCACTTCTTCACGATCAACTTCTTTCTCTAGGTTTAAGTTCAAGATCGCAAGTGAAACGTTTGGTGTAGGAACACGTACAGAGTTACCTGTTAACTTGCCTTTAAGACCTGGTAATGCTTTCGCAACCGCTTTTGCAGCACCTGTTTCAGTGATCACCATATTTAATGTCGCAGCACGACCACGACGGTCAGCCTTGTGGTAGTTATCAATTAAGTTTTGATCGTTTGTGAATGAGTGAACTGTTTCAACATGACCATTTAATACTTTGTATTTGTCATCTAAAACTTTTAATACAGGTGTAATTGCGTTCGTAGTACAGCTTGCAGCAGAGATGATTTTGTCTTCATCTAAAATATCTGTATTGTTTACGCCGTATACAACGTTCTTCATCTCACCTTTACTTGGTGCAGTCAAGACTACACGTGCAATACCTGCACATTTCAAGTGTTGGCTTAGACCTTCAGCATCACGCCATTTACCTGTATTGTCGATCAAAAGCGCATTTTCAATACCATAAGCGGTGTAATCCACTTCGCTTGGGCTTGAAGCATAGATCACTTTAATGAATTGACCGTTTGCAATGATTGCTTCGTTTTCTTCATCAACAGAAATTGTACCGTCAAAAGTACCGTGAATAGAGTCACGACGTAATAATGAAGCACGTTTCGCCAAGTCACCGTCAGATGATTTACGAACTACAATCGCTTTAAGGCTTAAACCACGACCTAAACCAGATTGGCTAATGATTAAACGCGCTAAGATACGACCAATACGACCGAAACCGTAAAGAACGACATCTTTAGGTTGTTCAGATTTTGCTTTACCTTCAATCGAAGCAACGGCATTTGCAACAAATACATCTACATCGCCACCTTGATTTTTATATTCAACAGCAAGTTTACCGATGTCTACTTCAGCAGAACCAATGTTTTCAATTTTCATTAACGCTTCCAAAATTGGGAAGGTATGAACAACTGAAAGTTCTACATCAAGCATACGTGTACGGCGATGTGATTTTAAAATTTGAATCACTGAACGGTTTATTAAAGAACGACCGTAAACAGAAACAACAATATTTTTCTCACGGTATAATTGACCAATCAAAGCAATCATGCGTTCCGCGATTTCTTCACGGTTTTTCCAACGACCTTGATGTTCTGCGTGTAGGGCAACGATAGTGTCTTTGCTCACAGTTACGTCCTCAAATTTAATATCTATACTGGGCGTGAATTTTTAAAACGCCATAATTGTAATGGAATTATCATCAAGATTGAATCAAAAGCTGTTAATTGAGCTAAGATTTTGTCCTAATTCACTATAAATTCATAAAATACCTATAATTATTTTTGTGATTTTAGGTAAAAGTCTTTTTCAATCATCTAAATACATGCTGTTTGTCTAACTTTAATAACAGTTTTACTGATAACTTAACGCTATCGTTGTTTGACTCAAACAGTATGCTAAAAATAAGCAAAAACGGAAGTGATACATGACAAATCATTTAACGAGAAAAATCGTATAAACTAATGTAAAAACATGAAATAAAAAGAATAAAGTATTTAAAATGATCTCTAATTATCTACAGCACATAAACAACTAAAATGAATTTTAAATTATGACTATTACTTATTGGCATTCCCCATGCTTGTGAAATATCAATGGGCTTCATTGGTGTGATCGAGCTTATATTCACAAATATCGTTTACGTTCCAATCTCTTGGATTGGTGAACCCTTTTCAACCACAATCGCGCAGTTGGTTGTATCCCTAAAGAATATTCATGCGATTTAATGTTCCTCACCATCAACCTGACTGATTACATAAATGCAAAATTTAAAGGAACTCATTAAAAATTGGATTTTTATATTTCTTGTTATTCATCATCGCCTAAACGTTGCGAATACTGTTTTAAATTCAATTCCAAATGCTGCTTGCGACGCCTTTGCTGATAAAGATGTAACGCCCCTTCAATTACCAATACCCATACGGCCAACCAAATAGGAATATAGGTCAACCATTCACCTTGACCAATTTTTTCACCAAGCACCAACGATGCCAATGCCAATAAAACAGGTTCTAAATAGCCCAGTAAACCAAAAATAATCAGCGGCAAATAGCGACTTGCTAAAATATAACTTCCTAGGCCAATCGCACTCAACAAACCTAAACCCAGAACGACAACTCCCAAACTAGGATGCTCTAAAAACTTTAAATATGGAGTTTCACCTGTCTGAGTAAAGAAAATCGCAATTGGCAGGATCAAGAATAAATCCCACCAAAAACCACCTAAGTTGTCCGTTTGAATTTTTTTACGAAGAATAAAGTAAGCTGCATAACCTAAAGCAACAAAAGCAGTTTCCCAAGCTATTGTACCTAAGCGCCAAATCTCATGCCCAACACCAAATACTGCCAGAAATACTGCGAGATACTGTAACTTAGACAATTTCTCGCCATATAAAAAGCTTCCAGCAAGCACAAGAACCAAAGGCAACAAGAAATACCCCAAAGAAACTTGTAACCCACGACCATGCATAGGTCCCCATAAAAACAACCATAATTGTGCTGAGGTCAGTACGGAAGTGATCATTAGAAACACTAATAAACTAGGCTTTGCTATGATTCGATTAAATATGGTTTTGATATGTGTCAAGTCACCACTAAACCACATAAATAAAGTCAAAAAAGGAATTGTGGCAATAATTCGCCACCCAAAAGTTTGTTCACTATCTAACGCACCTAGTAATTGAGTGTAAAAATACAGAACCCCAAAGGTGACAGAAGCCAAAACTGAATAAGCGATGCCTTTTAACATTTTGACCTCAGAAGCATTTGGGACGTATCTTAAAAACGTGAATTATCCACTATATAAAAATAAAAAAACCATGCAAGCATGGTTTTAACTAAGTATAACCGATTTAGCGATGTTCAGTGTAAATCACATCATGAATATCATAACCTAATGATTTGGCATAATTTAGATATTCATGAATAATTTCTTTTTTCGGCTGAGGTGTACGTGACAACACCCATATATATTTACGGCGTGGTTCACCCACAAGCACGGTTTGATAATCTTCATCAAGCTTTAAAACCCAGTAATCTCCGCGTGCAACAGGAATCCAACGCACAGCTTCTGGTAAAAAGCTCACTCTTAATTTGGTGTTAAAAGGCGCATTCGCAACAAACGCCTCACCTAAACTGCGTTGTAAAGCACCCTCACCATCATAACATTTGTTATCAACAACAATATTGCCATTTTCGTTTAACGTATAAGTTGCTGTCACGTTATAAGCGCATTTACGTTCAAAGAACATTGGCTTACGAGCAACCTCATACCAAACACCTAAATACTTATCGAGTTCTACTTTTTCAACTGTAGGTAAAGACTTTGATTGTGCATAAGCAATCGTTCCTACAGCCAGTCCAGTTAAGACCACTCCACCAATTGCAATTTTTGTTAAACGCCAACTTGCTTTAGGGAAATTCTTAATCAGCGGCATGGGAAATCCTCAAAACAGAAATTTGTTATCAATAGTCATATATTTAGCTTTTCAACATAGCCTATTTTATAAACAAAGATTGTTGCGATATGTATCCCTCTTGAGGATTTCTCTACTAGATTACGATTGCAACATATGGGCTTTGAGACGAACAATCTCATCTCGCAATCTAGCTGCTTGCTCAAACTGAAGCTCTTTTGAAGCTTTTAACATCTCTTTTTCAAGCTTGGTAATATGCTTGGCAAACAGTTTTGGATCCGATAAAAGATGCTGTTCGTCGGCACTGATACTCTGCGCTTGCTCTAACACTTTTTCATCAATTTCATCATCACTGAGTACTTCACCCGTATCTATTTCTTTAATTGCTTGGCGCACCGCACTACGTGGGGTAATACCATGTAATTCATTAAATTCAATTTGTTTGTTACGACGACGATCTGTTTCATCCATCGCTTTACGCATCGAATCAGTAATACGATCTGCATATAAAATCGCTTTACCTTTCACATTACGTGCTGCACGACCAATGGTCTGGATCAAGGATCGTTCTGAACGTAAGAAACCTTCTTTATCTGCATCTAAGATTGCAACCAAAGATACTTCTGGCATATCCAGACCTTCACGCAACAGGTTAATGCCGACCAGTACGTCATGCACACCTGTACGCAATTCATGGATAATCTTAACCCGTTCAACGGTATCAATATCTGAATGTAGATATGCCACCTTGATACCATATTCTTTCAAATATGAAGTTAAGTCCTCTGCCATACGTTTGGTTAATGTGGTAACAAGCACACGCTCATTCAACTGTTTACGAATGTTGATTTCAGACAAGACATCATCCACCTGCGTCAATACGGGACGAACCTCGATCTCAGGATCAATCAGCCCCGTTGGACGTACAACCTGCTCAACGATCTGTTCTGATTTCTCCAGTTCATAATGTGCTGGCGTTGCACTGACAAAAACTGTGGTTGGCACAATCCGCTCCCATTCCTCAAAGCGCATTGGACGGTTATCCAAGGCACTTGGTAAACGGAAACCATAATTCACCAAGTTTTCTTTACGGGAACGGTCGCCTTTATACATCGCACCAATCTGAGGAACAGTCACATGCGATTCATCAATGATCAGCAACGCATTTTCAGGGATATAATCAAACAAGGTGGGTGGTGCTTCGCCTGCCGCACGACCTGAAAGATGGCGTGAGTAGTTTTCAATCCCATTGGTGTAGCCCAACTGCTGCATCATTTCCAGATCATAACGGGTACGCTGCTCAATACGTTGCGCTTCCAGTAACTTGTCATGATCCTTGAAGAATTTAAGTTGGTCTTTTAACTCATCCTTGATGGTATCAATGGCACGAGTTAAATGGTCTTTCGGCGTAACATAGTGGCTTTTTGGATAAATGGTCACACGCGGCACTTTACGTACCAGTTTCCCAGTCAATGGATCAAACCAGCGGATTGAGTCCACCTCATCATCGAACAGTTCTACCCGAATGGCATCCTGATCCGATTCGGCAGGGAAAATATCAAGGATTTCACCACGGATACGGTATGTACCACGCAAGAACTCAAGCTCGTTACGAGTGTATTGCATTTCCACCAGACGGCGAATAATGTCATCACGGCTGACCCGATCGCCCTGCACAATATGCAACAGCATCTGCATGTAGGCGTTTGGATCACCCAAACCATAAATGGCAGACACCGATGCCACAATGATGGCATCACGGCGTTCCAGCAAAGTACGGGTTGCGGAGAGCCGCATTTGGTCAATGTGGTCATTGATGGCGGAATCTTTTTCGATAAACGTATCTGATGAGGGTACATAGGCTTCTGGCTGATAGTAATCGTAGTAACTAACGAAATACTCGACCGCATTGTTTGGAAAAAATGCCTTGAACTCACCATAGAGCTGTGCCGCAAGCGTTTTGTTGTGCGCCATGACAATCGTTGGACGCTGTGTTTGTGCAATCACATTCGCCATCGTATAGGTTTTACCAGAACCCGTCACCCCAAGTAGCAATTGATTACGAAAACCCTGTTCAATCCCACTTACAAGCTTCTCAATCGCCTGAGGTTGATCACCTGCTGGCTGGTAGTTGGTGACTAACTCAAAAGGTTGGTTTTCGCTCACAGGCTTACTCTTTTCTGATCAGGTGACTTTTATTAATAAGGTCGAATTCACAATTTTCAACGTTCAATATCTAGTGCTTTAAGACTTCTTTTTGCTGGTGCATAGCCCAAACGTGCTGATTGTTCAAAATATAATTGAGCCTGAATGACATCACACAATACCCCTTTACCTTGCAAATAAAGATTTCCCAAACTAAACATGGCTTCAGGAATCCTATATTGTGCAGCATATGAATAAAGTTCAATCGCTTTTTTATAATTCTGTGCAACACCCAACCCATGCTCATATTTATCAGCCAAATTATTAGTCGCCCTCGGGTAGCCTTGTCGGGCAGCCTCATGATACCAATAGACTGCTTTCTTATAATCCTGAGGAAAACCCTCTCTTCCATATTCATAATTAATGCCAAGTTGAAATTGTGCCTCAGCAAATCCTTGTTCACCACTTTTAATCAGATAATCAAAAAATAAATTTTTTTCAGATTCTAAATACACCTTATTTTCAATACGATCTCTCGGCTGAAAGAGAATATAGTAACCATGTTCACGAGCTAGATATTCACTGGCAATGGCATGACCATTTTGGCTAGCCAATTCAAAATATTGTCTCGCTTTCTTTTTGATCTGTAAAACATATTGTTCATCCCGACCTTTTGGTTCATGGTTTGAATAATACATTGCCAAAGCCAATGCAGCGTCCATATCCCCCTCATTTTCCAGCCATTTTTCCAATTCAGCAAGATAATAAACCACATAATCCTGCATATTGTTTGTGCTATGATCAATATAATGTAAAGTCTTTGTTCCTTTTGCCTTGAAATCATCTATGGCATATCCATAAGACCTTTCTTCACCCTGTTCAGAAATAACAGGGATTCTTTTTATTTTTTTACCTGTTTTGTCATATTCCAAATCAGCAATTTGAATAGGAATAAAACCATATTTAAAATGTAAAGGTGAATAGGCATCTAAACCCCGATAACTTATTAAGGCAAAATCCCCTTTTTGTACAATACGCCCATTGGTATAAAGTAGATTCCCTGCTTTGGATTGATTCATTTTCATCTATCACACTGTTTTTGTTATCTTTCAAGAATAACATAAAACTTTTACATTTAGCACTTGACCATCAACCTAATCAACTGCAACATGAACTCATTACGCTATTTCAATGATAACAATATGTCTTACCAATACCATGATGAAAGCATTGTCACCGAACTGCCCGAAGATACTGTTTTTGTATTTGGCAGTAACTTAGCTGGCATACACGACAGTGGGGCTGCACGGGTTGCAGCCCAACATTTTGCCGCAGTTAACGGTGTCGGACGAGGTTGGGCTGGGCAAAGTTTTGCTATTCCAACTTTAAATGAACATATCCAACAAATGCCACTTTCTCAAATTGAGCACTATGTCGATGATTTTAAAATTTATGCTAAAAATCATCCTAAAGTGAAATATTTTTTAACGGCACTCGGTTGTGGCATTGCGGGTTATAAAGTTTCTGAAATTGCCCCTTTATTCAAAGGAATTCATTCGAATGTGATTTTTCCAGAATCTTTTCGACCTTACATCGAGGACGATGCTGTTTCACAATTTCCAGATCTGACTGCCAAAATGGTGCATAGCTTTATCTGTGATGAAGTCATTTTTTATTTTAATCATGGGTATGAATCTTTTGAAGAAGCTTTAGAACAAACAAAACTAAGCCCTTCAGAAAAAGCCATCGCGTTAATAGTACTTAATGAAGAACTTTATCCGCGTGATCGTTATGGAAGAGGCCGTGAATATGAAATTAACGATATATTAGCCAAATTGAATGGCAAAATATTTGATTTTCATGATAATTCTGAAGGTCCAATGATCTTTGTTAGTGCAATTATTGCATTAATGGAGCTCTATGATTTCGATGAGCAAGACTTTATTGCTTTATGGCAGGGCAAAAGTATTATTAAGCATCCTGTTCATCGCACCTTAAAAAAACATTAACTCACTCGATGATGAATCAGGTTTTATCTTTCAAGCATAAAACTTGATTCTTCCCATAATTACAATTTGGTTACAACATCCAAAATCCACAAAAAATAAATTATAAGATAATGATATTTAATAAAAAATAAATAAAAAATCATCACAAAATTCGCAAACACTAAAATCCATACAAGTGTATAAAATCAAAGCAATCTCAATGACTTACATAAAATTAAAATAATGGCATGTTTTTTGCTTTTTATCTATTGATGTTTATTACTGACGGGGAATTACATGAGAAAAGTATTTTTTAATAAGGCATTCATCATATCTTATATGGCGAGCCTTCTTTTATTCGTCACTGGCTGCCAGCCATCCCCTGATAGTAATGCAGCTGAATCAACCACAGAAAAAACGGCGCTAAAAATTGGTTTTGTTAAATTAACAGATATGGCACCTTTAGCCGTTGCTGTTGAGAAAGGTTTTTTTAAAGACGAAGGGCTATCAGTCCAACTCGAAGTACAACCCAACTGGAAGCTGTTATATACACGTGTACAAAAAGGTGAATTAGACGGTGCACAAATGCTTGCCGCAATGCCACTTGCGTCCATGACGGAAAAACCAAGTGGTACAGAAATTATCACGCCATTTACCATGTCTTACAATGGTGCAGGGATCACCGTTTCAAATGAGATATGGTCGGAAATGAAAAATAACATTCCACTAGAAGACGGTAAACCGCAGCATCCGATTAGTGCATCAGCGCTTAAACCGATTGTGGATCAATACAAACAAAAGCATAAGCCTTTTAATTTAGGCATAACTTTTCCAACAGGCACACATAATTATATGTTGCGCTATTGGTTAGCTGCTGGTGGTATCAACCCAGGTATGTATGATCCAAATAAAAATGATTTGAGTGGCAATATCGGTGCCGACGTAACCCTTTCCGTTGTACCACCACCAGAAATGATGGCAAAAATGGTAACAGGAACAACCTTAGGATACTCAGTCGGTGAACCTTGGAATCAAAAAGCAGTGAAAAAAGGCTTTGGTGTTCCCGTCATTACATCAGATGTGTTATGGGATAATGGTGCTGATAAAGTATTTGGAGTTACCACATCGTTTGCAGAAAAAAATCCAAATACCACAGTAAAAGTTGTAAAAGCACTCATTCGTGCATCAAGCTGGTTAGATGAAAATGATTATGCACATCGTAAAGAAGCAGCTAAACTCATGGCTCAAACAAATTATATTGGTGTCGATGAAGATATTATTACCAATAGCTTGACGGGTGTTTTTGAATATGAAAAAGGTGATATTCGCCCGTTAAAATCATTTAATACGTTCTTTACAGGACAATATGGTATTCCTTACTATTCAGATGCAATCTGGTGGTTAACTCAAATGCGTCGCTGGGGACAAATTGCGGAGACTAAACCGAATAATTGGTACCTTGAAACCGCTCAAAAAGCCTATCGCCCAGACATCTACACAAAGGCTGCAAATAGTTTAATCACTGAAGGCAAAATGAAAAAAGAACAATTTCCAAACCTTGCAACAGCAACATTCATAAAACCACCACAAACCAGTCGTTTAGATGGAGTTGTGTTTGATGCCAATAAACCAACCGCATTTTTAGCAGCATTTAAGATTGGTAATAAATAAAAATTAATCAAATAAAAAAAGCCAATGATACGTTTATATAAACATCTCATTGGCTTTTTTATCGACTCATCTTTTAGGAAGCTACTGAGAAAGTATCCTCCATCAAAAATTATCGTTTCCCCATCGAACGACGTGTACCACGCGGTGGCATCCAAGTACGATCTGCATATTGCTCAGGTTTTGGTCGCACCTGATTATGCGTAGCATCCTCAGAGTTATCCTGAGTAGATGGCATAGGGAAAGGTAATTTGACTAAAGCTTTCTTGGCTTTAGGTTGTTGCGCAGTCATTGAAATTATCTCGAAATTTAAATTTCTAGCGCCCATTGTAATAGATTTTTATTATTTTGCTAAAATTAAAATATGTAAAAAGTACTGTACGATCTAAACCTATAATTTAGTAACTTTTTATTCAATAAAGGTAAGTTTCAGCCACAAAGAAACCGATTTAAGCTAAAATGAGCTGCTTTTTTATTTTCTAATCCCATAAGAAGGAATAATGCCGTGGACGTACGTCTCTCTGATCGTGTCAATGCCATCAAACCGTCCCCTACACTTGCAGTAACCAACAAAGCCGCTGAGCTTAAAGCTGCTGGTAAAAACGTAATTGGTTTAGGTGCAGGCGAACCAGACTTTGATACACCTCAACATATCAAAGATGCTGCTATTGAAGCGATTAATAAAGGCTTTACAAAATATACAGCTGTAGACGGTACTCCAAGTTTAAAAAAAGCAATTATCGCAAAATTAAAACGTGATAATAACTTAGACTACCAACCTAATCAGATTTTAGTATCTTGTGGTGGTAAACAAAGTTTCTTTAACTTGGCACTTGCTTTGTTAAACAAAGGTGATGAAGTAATCATTCCTGCGCCATTCTGGGTAAGCTATCCAGATATGGTCATTATTGCTGAAGGTACGCCTGTTATTGTGAAATGTGGTGAAGAACAACGCTTCAAAATCACACCAGAACAATTGGAAGCTGCGATTACACCAAATACACGTTTACTTGTATTAAACAGCCCGTCTAATCCAACAGGTATGATTTATACCAAAGCTGAATTAGAAGCTTTGGCTGAGGTACTTCGTCGTCATCCACAAGTATTAATTGCTTCTGATGACATGTACGAACCAATTCGTTGGGAAGATGAGTTCTATAACATCGCAACAATTGCACCTGACTTATATGATCGTACAATTGTCCTTAACGGCGTATCAAAAGCGTATGCAATGACAGGTTGGCGTATTGGTTACGCTGCTGGTCCAGCAAAACTCATTGGTGCGATGAAAAATATTCAATCTCAATCGACATCTAACCCAACTTCAATTTCTCAAGTTGCAGCAGAAGCGGCATTGAACGGTCCGCAAGATGTATTAAAACCAATGATTGAAGCATTTAAACGCCGTCATGACCTTGTGGTAAATGGCTTAAATGAAATCAATGGTATTTCTTGTCTGCCTGCTGATGGCGCATTCTATGCCTATGCCAATATCCGCCCACTAATCCGTGCCAAAGGTTTAAAATCTTGCACAGAATTCTCTGAATGGTTGCTTGAAGAAACTGGTGTAGCTGTTGTACCTGGTGATGCTTTTGGTTTAGGTGGTTTTATGCGTATTTCTTATGCAACTGCTGATGATGTATTAGTTGATGCTTTAGCGCGTATTAAAAAAGCAGCAGACTCAATTGATGGTGTCGATGCCGCAATTGCTTCGATTGCAGCAGAAAAAGCCGCTCAATAATCTGAGTTGCGATAAAAAGAAGCTTCTTAATGAAGCTTCTTTTTTTGTTTTTATGAAACAGCTAAAAATTTATTCTTTTGCTTCTGCATTAAATAAAGCAATAATTCTGATCTTTAGTGCGCCAAAATAAATTTGTGCCACAAGCATTACAGAACCCACGCTCGCCCCAAGCCGATGAATTATAGATAGACAGATGGTCTGGTTTTAAAAAAATTTAAGCTGCCCTGTTTCATATCAATCGTCATAATCACACCACTGGTCTGTCGACGACAAATTGAGCAATGACAAGCATGTACGTCATGATTGCTTAATTCAACTTCAAATGTGGTTTCACCACAAACACATTGCCCTTTCATTATAAATTTACCTTTTATTCAAAATTATTATCAATTAATTTTAGAAGAAAATAAAAAAAATATTGAATTTAATAATTTCTGCAACATAATTTTATATTCATAAGATACTTCAAAAAATAATCTACTTCTTTTACTTCATACACATCAGCTTGATTTAGATTGATACGAAAATAAGGGCGATAATATTAAAAATTATACAGTGACATACATATACGCCCTTTAATTTTATGCTGTAGATTTATGCTTACTATGACTTCATGCAATCGCTTTATTTTCATGATAGTTTTTTGGTCGTGAGCATAAGTGACTGAAAACAGCATATTGCCAAATACTCTTCACTTGTACAGCTACAATTTTATTTTCTGCAACTGACCAAGCTAATGCAGTATTTGCACCCAAAATAAGCTCACCACCGAGCTGAAACAAATACAAAGGAAAATGCTCATTCACCATTAATACATTTTTCTGCGTCAATAAATTTTTAGCGTTTTGAATTTTCCATTTATCACCAAACCAAAGTTGCAATAAATCGCCTAGAAATAAAGCTTGTTGCTTAAATGGAAATGTATTCAAAAAGCAGTTTTCAACTGATGTGTAATACTGCTGAGGATCTTCAATGATTTCAAGATAATGATCTTGATAAAAAGATAAATTTGAAAAAATAGATTGAATACTAAGAATAGTCATTTTGACCTCCGATTTAGCCATTTTAGTGCTGGCAAGTTGGGTTAAATCCACACTGTCTAGATAAAAATCTAAACACTTTACTGTTTCGAATCTAACAATAGCCTGATCAAAGTTCAAGTTATTTTTCCGATTTCGCCCTAATTGTGCAAATAAAAAGCATACAGTGAAAAAATGAAAGAAACATGACACTTTTAGCTTGACCGATTTTAAAAGCTGCCTATAATGGCATTCAGATTCTCCCATAGCTCAGTCGGTAGAGCGACGGACTGTTAATCCGCAGGTCCCTGGTTCGAGCCCAGGTGGGAGAGCCAAATTCAAAGAAGCCTATATCCAATATGATATGGGCTTTTTTATTGATCGAAACTCACCCTAGCTCCTAATAAAAACAAAGTATCCTATCCATTAAATTTATAAAAATGCTGATAAAAAGTACAATCAAATCAATATTTAATTTTTTTAGTATTCAGCTCTTGACCACATCCCTATTCATGCATAGAATGCCTATCCAGATTCTCCCATAGCTCAGTCGGTAGAGCGACGGACTGTTAATCCGCAGGTCCCTGGTTCGAGCCCAGGTGGGAGAGCCAAGATTCTAAAAACCCACTCTTATTGAGTGGGTTTTTTATTCATGTATTGATAATAAATATGTTTGCATCTAATCAGATTATCTTCTTGCTTATTGGCTTGATTAGCACAGTATTACTTTTAATTAGTTGCCTACGTTCTTTTCTACCCCAGCAGAAGTTTTTTGCTCGACCTGTTATTACCACATTTGAATCAAAGATGTTCACGAAGCTACAACAGGCATTCCCTAACAATCACATCCTGACACAAGTCGCTTTCAGTGCTTTAATTACCAGCGATCATTATAAAATTCGTAATCAATTCAATCGCAAAGTGGCCGATTTCGTGATTTTAGACCAAGAAATGAATGTATTGGCAATCATCGAACTTGATGATCCAAGTCATATTGGAAAAGAATTAGAAGACAAAAAACGCGATCAAATGCTTTTAGAGGCAGGGTACAAAGTGCATCGCTACACACAAATTCCATCTGTAAAACAATTACAGATGGACATTCGATAAATCAAATTTTCTAATTAAGGATTATTCAGACTGAATTGCTGATTCAGCATTTTTCTGTTTTTCAAATTTCTTTGCAATTTCTGCATGTTGTTGATCATATTTTTTCTTGGTTTCCGCATCACTTTTTGCAGCTAGGAAAGCCATTCCTATAATAAAGATCGGGATGAGCAAGCCCAAACCCATTAATAACCAAGGTACTGACTTCTTTTCAGTAGATTGTTCACTCATAAATGATCCAGATCCCAATAACACAACTCATCTTAATGTAACAATATAACAAAAAAGAGCCTCTATGAAGAGACTCTTTTTTGAAAGTTATGATCTAAATAAAAGCTTAAAACTTACCTGCACACTGAGCGTTTTGACTCGTATCTTTTTGAGCATCAGTCAGCACAATACTCGAACCTGCTAACATATATTTTTGAATAAACTCCACTTGCTTTTGCGTTTCTACAAATGATCGCCTGCGTATGCGTTGCATTTGGTACGATATCTAATAAATAATTTTCATCATAAGCTGCTTATGGAAAGAATTTTAAAGCATTCTCTTTCATATTCTTAACTAACAGCTGCGTAACTGCTGGCAATAGTGCTTGATCTTTTTCTCTCTGAATAAGTAAGACAGATGTCTTAATTACTTTTTCTTTAGTCGCATTGGTTGCAGGCTGAGTCGCCGCTAAGAAATTTTGCACCACAACATCTTCTTTAAATTTAGTTAGATCAATACCAAACTGTGTGATTTGATGTGTAGGGTATGCTATGAAAGCCAAAATTCCCGCTTTAAGTTTCCCCTGTAAGCCATTAGCACTATCTGGAGCTGGATAACTCAAGCAGGTACCAACATCGCAGTACGACCATATGCTAAATCTGCGATATCAGCCGCACCAGACGTAAAGATTTGTTTACAATCATCATTATTATCATTACATGCAGTTAAAAATAAGGCTGAAACAGAGAATGTCATTGCTAAAGCAACTTTTGACCGTTTTATAAAATATCCTTTTGTCTTTGTTTCTTGCACACGAAACTACATGCTGCTTTATTAATGCACAAAAAATACCCTACATAGGACGTTTTTCAACCAATGAATCATTTTAAGACATTAATTCCAAAAAGATTCCCAGAAAAATTATCATTCCTACCCAACGATTGTGACGGAATGCCCAGAAACAAATCTGAGGTTCTCGATCTTTAGTTTTATATGCCTGATAAACAAAATCCCCTGCAACAACAAGTAATGCAACCATTCCAAATGGTATAAAAATATGTTGCAGATACAAAGCCGAGCCAATTAATAACAAGCTAATAAACTGTAATAAACCAATTATCTGTATATCGTAATTACCAAATAAAATTGCGGTAGATTTCACACCAATTTTCAAATCATATTCACGATCAGTAATTGCATATTGTGTATCATAAGCGACTGTCCAAGCCAAATTACCGAAATATAAAAGCCAACAGGTTAAATCTGGCGTTTGTCCCACCGCAGTGTATGCCATCGGGATTGACCATGAAAAAGCAGCACCTAAAAACACTTGTGGCAAATTGGTAAAGCGTTTCATAAAAGGATAAATAAACGCTAAAAATAATGCACCAAATGACCAATAAAAGGTTTCGATCGGCAAGAAAAATAGCAACATAGCACTTGCAGCAACTAAAGCTAAAAATACAAAAATAGCCTCGCGAGCACGAATTATACCTGTAGCTAAAGGGCGTGTTTTTGTACGTTCAACATGCGCATCAACTTTACGGTCAGCAAAATCATTGATCGCACAGCCTGCTGCACGCATAAAAATAACACCCAAAATCATAAGCAATAATATTTTAAGATCTGGTGTCCCTTTTGCAGCAATCCACAAAGCCCACATCGTCGGCCAAAAAACCAATTCTGTACCGATTGGCTTATCAAAGCGGCATAAATAATAATAGGCTTCTAAACGTTGTCGCCAAGTCGTATGTTGCACTGTTTCCATGATGAATCCTTAGAGTCAATGCTGTTGAATAAACTGCTCAAATGCTGGGAGAAAAGTCTCTTGCACGATGAATTTACAACCATGCCAAGTATAACAACTTTGTCTAGTCCAACCTTCTTCTAGATAAATAACCCTTCTTTCACAAGCTGGATTAGTTCGTTGAAATAAAAACCAACCGATTGGCTTATTACGGATATGCCGAAATAATCGAGCTTTCTTGTGTAGGCTTAAAATTGGGAAAATACTTTTTGCTTTAACCCAAGCCTGTGCCTGATTACCATATAGATTCGTTTCACGTACCCATGCAATATGGTGTGCTGGCATTTGCATCCATTGGCTATCGTTAAAAGTGAGTCGTTGAAACTGTTCGTTGAGACGCTCGACATGAAATGCCCCCTCACCCAAATCAGTCAATTGCTGAGTGAGAGAACCAGATGCATACAACCATTTTTTCAATTCAGCCGGGATCTCTCGCCCCTTAATTCTGTTTGGTCGTAAATTTCGCATGCTTGGCTCACTAAAAACATCGCAACTAGTTTACATGAATTTCTTTGGAAAAAGCGTATGACTTTCAATTGAATCAAAAACATAAAAAAAAGCTCGCCGAAGCGAGCTTTTTTAAACTAGATGTATTACAGGCTGTAGTACATATCAAATTCAACTGGGTGAGTAGTCGTATTAAGACGACGTACATCTTCAGTTTTAAGTTCGATATATGCATCAAGCATTTCTTTAGTGAATACACCACCTTTCAACAAGAACTCGTGATCCGCTTCAAGTGCAGCAATTGCCATTTCTAAGTTATGAGCAACTGTTGGGATTTTTGCTTCTTCTTCAGGAGGAAGGTCATACAAGTTCTTGTCAGCAGCTTCACCTGGATGGATCTTGTTTTGGATACCATCAAGACCAGCCATTAACAATGCAGCAAAACCTAAGTATGGGTTCATTAATGGATCTGGGAAACGTGCTTCGATACGCTTGCCTTTAGGGCTAGAAACGTAAGGAATACGGATAGAAGCAGAACGGTTACGTGCTGAGTAAGCAAGCATAATCGGAGCTTCGTAGTGTGGAACTAAACGCTTATAAGAGTTTGTACCTGGGTTCGTGATTGCATTCAATGCACGAGCGTGCTTGATGATACCACCAATGAAGAACAATGCCATTTCAGATAAACCAGCATATTCATCACCAGCAAACAAGTTCTTGCCATCTTTAGAGATAGACATATGAACGTGCATACCAGAACCGTTATCACCCACCATTGGCTTAGGCATAAATGTCGCTGTTTTGCCATATTGATGAGCAACGTTCCAAACTGCATATTTGAACTGCTGAACTTCGTCCGCTTTGCGAACCATAGTGTTGAAGCTCACACCAATTTCTAATTGGCAAGAAGCAACTTCGTGGTGATGTACTTCTACACGACCAGGGCCCATGATGTCTTCGATACGTGCGCACATTTCAGCACGCATGTCTTGATGAGAGTCAACTGGAGGAACTGGGAAGTAACCACCTTTAACGCGTGGACGATGACCTGAGTTACCAGCTTCGTAAGCTTTACCAGTAGACCATGCAGCTTCTTCAGCGATCAATGTGTGGCGTGCGCCAGACATATCGATGTCCCATTTAACTTCGTCAAAAACGAAGAATTCTGGTTCTGGACCAAAGAATGCAGTATCACCGATACCAGTAGATTTTAAATATTCTTCAGCACGACGAGCAATCGAACGTGGGTCACGCTCGTAACCTTGACCAGTAGATGGCTCGATTACGTCACAAGTTACAACAACTGTTGGCTCAGCAAAGAACGGGTCAAGAAAACCTGTTTCAGCATCTGGACGTAAGATCATGTCAGAAGCTTCAATGCCTTTCCAACCAGCGATTGAAGAACCATCAAACATTTTACCGTCTTCAAATGTATCTTCATCAATTGTGTCAGCTGGGTAAGTTACGTGTTGCTCTTTACCCTTAGTATCAGTAAAGCGAAAATCGACCCATTTTGCGCCACTTTCTTTGATGAGTTGAAGGACCTTGTTCGCCATGCTCATTTGCTCCAATGAAATTTTTATGCACTTGTTAAGTGCGTGTTAGTTGTTGATATATAATTAGCAATTATCATACCAACAATTTTAAAGCATACCTAAAACATTGAAATTCTTTGCAGAAAAAATGCTTTAAGCTCCATGTCCTATGTCCACTATAATGTTTGCTTTCACAAATGCACCATATTTAAACATTCCGATCTCAGCTCGTCCCCAAAATAGACATAACGAACCAAAGTGGTGCAAAACATATAACAGAGAACTAATGTAGTGCAATTTACACTATCATGAGTTAGCATAAATTCGCTTTTTATATCATTCTTTTGAACTTCATTCCAATCAATTCATTTAGACTTTTGGTTCACTTTGTATATTTTTATTCAAACCTTTAAATTTATGAAGTTTATTCTGATTCTTAAACACGATTTCTATCATAATTAATCAAAACCAACTAAACATCGGGTAATTGAAATATTCAACATTGATCATTTGTTTTTGTTATGATTATTCTTCTCTATTTTCAACATATTCCTTTAAGCTTCAATAAATCCTAAAGAAATATAACTTTAGAATAGAGTTACTACACAAACAGCCCGATAAAGCACTTATTTTCAAAAGGTTATAAAGTCATGCTTCTAATGGTGGATAACTATGACAGTTTTACTTACAACATTGTCCAGTATTTTGGCGAGTTGAACCAAGAAGTAAAAGTCGTTCGTAATGATCAAGTGACATTAGAGGACATTGAACGATGGCAGCCAAAATACTTGGTTATAGGTCCTGGCCCATGCTCACCAAGTGAAGCTGGAATTTCTATTCCTGCAATTAACCATTTTGCGGGTAAAATTCCTTTATTGGGTGTCTGTCTTGGGCATCAAGCGATTGGACAGGCATTTGGTGGCAAGATTATCCGTGCTAAAACGGTTATGCATGGTCGTTTATCTGATATGCATCACAGTGACAAAGGAATTTTTAGTCACTTACCTTCCCCGTTTGCTGCTACACGTTACCACTCATTGGTAATTGAGCAAGAAACGTTGCCAGAATGTCTAGAGGTGACGTGCTGGACGAACCAAACAGATGGCACAATTGAAGAAATTATGGGTGTGAAACATAAAACACTTCCTGTTGAAGGCGTTCAGTTCCATCCCGAATCTATTTTGAGCGAACATGGTCATCAAATTTTTAAGAATTTTTTAGAGATTTATGCATAAATGAACATCCAACAGGCTCTTAATCACATTACCAAAAACATTCATCTTACCCAGCCACAAATGGAAGATGTCATGCGTAGCATTATGCAGGGCGAAGCAACTGATGCACAAATCGGTGCGCTGATGATGGGCTTGCGCATGAAAGGTGAAAGTATTGATGAAATCACTGCAGCAGCACGCATTATGCGTGAGTTTGCAATTAAAATTGATGTGAGTGATATTCCTCACTTGGTCGATATTGTCGGCACAGGTGGAGATGGTCAGAATTTATTTAACGTCTCTACAGCTTCAAGTTTCGTTATCGCTGCTGCTGGTGCAACGATTGCCAAACATGGTAACCGTGGCGTGTCGAGTAAGTCAGGTTCATCCGATGTACTCGAACAAATGGGAATTCAGCTTGATTTAGATATGCAACAAACCGAACGCTGCATCCGTGAAATGGGTGTAGGTTTCCTATTTGCACCAAATCATCATAAAGCCATGCGTTATGCAGTTGCACCTCGTCGTGAGCTAGGTATTCGTAGTATTTTCAATCTACTTGGCCCATTAACCAATCCTGCTGGTGTGAATCGTTTTGTGATTGGGGTATTTTCAGATGAGTTATGCCGCCCTATCGCTGAAGTATTAAAGCAGTTGGGTGCAGTGCATGTACTGGTTGTACACTCTAAAGACGGTTTAGATGAGATCAGTCTTGCAGCACCAACCACAGTTGCTGAACTGAAAGATGGCGAAATTACTGAATGGACTTTGACACCAGATGATGTAGGTATTCCATCTCAAACCCTCACTGGTTTAGTGGTGAATAGTTCAGAAGAAAGCTTAAAGCTAATCAAAGATGCTTTAAGCCGAGATAAATCAGATATTGGTGAAAAAGCAGCAAACATGATTGCACTCAATGCAGGTGCAGGTATTTATGTTGCTGGTATCACCAAGACTTACAAGCAAGCAGTTGAGTTCGCTCAAGATATTCTGTACGGCGGACAAGCCTTAGAAAAAATGAGTATCTTGGCTGAATTTACCAAGACATTGAAACAATATCAGGCAGACTAAGGACTTCTCATGATCGATATTCAAAATACCATTTTAGGTAAAATTGTTGACCGCAAACATGAGGAGCTTGCAACACGTTTAAAACAACGTAGCTTGTATGATGTAGAACAGTGGGCAAAAGAAGCAACACCAGTGCGTGGTTTTGCGAATGCTTTACAACATAAACGTCCAGCCGTTATTGCTGAGATTAAAAAAGCGTCACCTTCTAAAGGCGTGATTCGTGCAGACTTTAATCCTGCGGAAATTGCACAGCAATATGAACAAGCAGGTGCTGCTTGCTTGTCTGTATTGACAGATGTGGATTTCTTCCAAGGTGCGGATGAAAATATTGCGATTGCTCGTAATCACTGTGCCCTACCAGCTTTGCGTAAGGACTTCTTGGTTGATCCTTATAACGTGGTTGAAGCACGTGCCTTACATGCAGATTGTATTTTATTAATCGTGGCATGTTTATCAGATCAACAGCTTGAAGAAATGTCGAAAACTGCATTTGAGCATCAACTTGATGTATTGGTTGAAGTGCATGATGAATATGAATTGGAACGTGCGTTAAAGCTTTCTGAGCAATGTATTTTGGGTGTCAACAACCGTAATCTTAAAACCTTTGATGTTGATTTAAATACTTCATTACGTTTAAAGAAATTATTGCCTGCTTCTCGTGTTTTAGTCACAGAAAGTGGTATTGCCACACCTGCTGATGTAGAAATGATGCAAGCCAATGATATTCATACTTTCCTTGTTGGTGAAAGCTTTATGAAACAGCCTCGTCCAGATCAAGCATTTGCAGAATTATTTGGAAAGCCTGAGCAGATCTAAGCGAATTAGGTTCAAGGTAAAATTCTGCCTTGAACCTTTTAAATGATGCTAGAACCAAATATAAGCTCTTAATAAAGAATAAAAATTAGAGTTAGACAATACCAATAGATTAATCAACGATTAAAGACTAATGAAAAAACATGAGTAATTTTTTATTAATTCTAGGGCTGATTTTTTTAGTTGGCTTTCCAATTTATAGTCATCTCTATTGCTATCAAAAAATTCAGAAGTTCAAAGATCCAAGAGTATTTTATTTCTTTAGTTTAATTCCTGGAGTCATCTTTATTAGCAGTGGAATGTACTTTTCCCCTGTAGATACATTTATTAAATCTGAAGAATGCGGTGTAGTAGAACAATATAAAACTTTTCAGAAACGGAGAGGTCACTTCGAGCGCCTTGCAATTGTGATGGATCAATCTGGTTATATTCGTTATTTTGACTTCGATGATACTTTACCCCGTGTTCAAGTTAACCAGCATATTTGCTTTGAACTGTACGACCGTTTTAAAAATAAAGGCTTAAACCAATCACGAATTATAAGGATTCTAACTCCCTCTTAATAAATGAAAAATTACAAACGTAGCTTCCGTAGATAATGGATAAACAAACTAAATCAATTTATCCCTTCTATACTTTGAAGCATTTATCATAATTTTAAAGCTCATATCGCTCCATGAATGCAATTTAGTTCAAATCATCACGGTTTCAGACTATAATTTTACATCTCTCGTATCTTGCCTATTTTTCTAAACTTATGAGTAAACATGATTCATCGCTTTCTAAAGATCAGTTTAACTTACTGAAAGCCTTTAAAAAGCAAATCTCTAATCCTCAAGCAAGTGCTATTGCAAAACAAGCAGAGTCACAAAAAGCTCCAGCCATTGCAGAAGAGTTGGAAGATACTGAGCTTTTTAAAAAAGCCCTGCTTGGGGTAAAACCAATCGACAATCAAAATATTGCCGACACCAAAGTCACACGTCGCAAAAAAGTTGATGCCCAAACCTTGGCAAAACGTGCTGCGGCAGAAGGTGGTGCAGAGCAAGAGTTTACAGAAATTTCGGATACTCAAGCGATCTTAAATCCAGTGGCAAGCCAAGCGACTTTAAGCTATCGAATTGCAACTTTGCAGCACAAAGTATTTGAAGACTTAAAAGCAGGTAAAACTCGTTGGTTTGAAGCAGTCGATTTACATGGTTGTACCGTTGAACAAGCCCGAGCAGCCGTTCTACAAATCATTCAAATGGCAAAAGATGAAAATCAAAATGTCATCAAAATTGTTCACGGTAAAGGACCTGAGGGCATTTTAAAAACATATGTCAATGGCTGGCTTAGACAACATCGTGATGTACTTGCATTTGTCAGCGCACCTGAAAATCAAGGGGGTACGGGTGCTGTTTTAGTGCTCTTAAAACGTGCAGAAAAGAACCCAAAGCACAAACAATAATCGGCATTTGGTTCAAAATGAAGTTTTTGAGTCGTTTTCTGATACAATTCCCGTTTTGTTCAACCCACCTAAGTGAACATTGTTATGTCTATGCAGCAATCGTACGCAAATATTTTAACTGCCGTTGGTGAAGATCTAAATCGCCCAGGCTTAAAAGATACGCCTATGCGTGCGGCTAAAGCTTTTTCTTTTTTAACTTCTGGTTATAGCAAAACCCTTGAAGAAGTTACAAATAGTGCGGTTTTCCCATCCGATAACCATGAAATGGTATTGGTCAAAAATATCGAGTTTTATTCGCTTTGTGAGCACCATCTCCTCCCATTCTATGGTCGTGTTCACATTGCTTATTTACCTGAAGGTCAAGTTTTAGGTTTATCTAAATTTGCACGTATTACAGAAATGTTTGCGCGTCGTTTGCAAATTCAAGAAAACTTAACACAACAAATTGCAGAAGCGGTTGCGGAAGTGACACAAGCACGTGGTGTGGCTGTAGTAATCGATTCTGCTCATATGTGTATGATGATGCGTGGTGTTGGCAAGCAAGAATCAACGACACGTACGGTTTCTTTTGTTGGTGATTTTAAAACTGACAAAGATGCACGTCGTGAGTTCTTAAGCGCTGTTCCTGAAAGCTATTAAGCTGAGCAATCCAGAATGTCATCAGTTCATTTAGCAGGTTTCGGCGATTTAATCGTAAATGAAGCAACTATTGATTACCCTCGTCCTGATCGTTTGGTGCGAGGTAATCCTGAACGTTTAACTTATAGTTTATACGAACATCCGCATATGGACTGCGGTATTTGGCAATGTGAAATTGGTGCTTGGAATATTCAATTCGCTGAAAATAAACAAGAGTTCTTTCAAGTGATTGAAGGAATTGTCCGTATCCATGATGCAAAAACTCATTCTTTTATTGAAGTGACTGCTGGAAATGCAGGGATTATCCCACCCGCATTTGTCGGTACATTTGAAGTCATTGAAGCGGTTAAAAAATACTACGTCATCGTTGAAGTCTAGATACTGGAAATTGGCATGATCCTAGTGATATCTTATCTAAAAAAACAGAACATAGCCTAAACCTACTTTATTCCAGTCTTTATGATCTTGTTGTTCAAAATCCCAATTCAGACGCAGAGCATGATTTGTATTCAGACTATATTGTAGCTGTGTACCGACTCTTAAATTCCACTGGTTCTGATCTTGCCAATACGGCAGTTCAACTTGTACCACACTATTAATATTATCAGACCATACGTTCATACACCCTACAGTCGGCCCAGCTCCAACGCGCCAACCTTTATCTAATTTTTTTCCACCTTGAATATGGCTTTGTAGTTGGGCATAACACAGATGTCGACGATCATAATCTGCCACGCTATAACCAACTTGCATGTTTAGATTCATCACACCATGTTGCGCATCTTCACTAAACGTCCCATTTTCAATCGCTTCCTGTTTCCAACCTAGATTAAATCCCCAAGTTAACGGCGATTTAAAAGGTTGAACTGGATTATAAGAATTCACCGATAATAGATCTAAATGTTCGAGCTTGAGCTTGTCATCACGATATTGCAGGCTACCATCTAAAAACAGTAATTGTGTGCCTGTGCGATACCCCCCTTGTGGATCAATCAAATCGTGATAGGCCTGACGATGACCCAGCTCCACAAACTTTTGTCCTTGCACATCACCCACATTCACTGACAAATTACGTGCATGATGCCCTTCTACAGGCTGCATTTTTGGACGCTCTGGTTGTTGACGTTGCTTTTCAACTTGAATTTGACTTCTTTCAGCAAGAAGCTGTCTTAATTTTGGCTGAGCAATATTGGCATCAACTTGACGGCTGATATATTGTAGATATAAATCATCGTAAGCCATTTCTAAAATCTTGGCCTGATCTTGCTGACTATATTTTTTTAGCATGGATTGAACTTGGTCAGTCTCGGTAAAAGCAATTTGATGGGCAACTTTAGCCAAATCTGTACCATGTTGTTTGGCTTGCGAAAGTAGTTGAGTTTCTAATGCAGGACGATAGACCACTTCTTTAACTAAAGCTTGCTGATCAACAGCCTTTAAGGTTTCGATTGGAATTGCAGCGTAACTAAACTGCTGTTTTAGGTTTAAATCGGGACGTACTAAATCAATTAGGCCTAATAAACGATAAGCACAATTATCACTGACGAAATAATAGGGAAAACTCACATGCTGCATTTCCCAAATATGTTCAACCAAAAAACGAGTTTCTTCAGGTGTTAAATTTAGCTCATATTCCCATAGATCACGGCTTTCAAAATCACCATACTCTTTTACTTTACGATAATACGGCATTATTGAATATTCACCAGGATACTGTCCTGTTAGACCTTTCCATGCATAAGACCAGTTATCATCACCTTTCACTGTGGCCGCATAATTTACTGCATAGGAAACCAAATTGAGTTGTTTCTGATCTTTAGGGTCTAAACGTAGCAAAGTATGCCCAAACATCGAACTCGGATTGCCCATAAAGTCAGTGGCATAAATCAAAGTGGCTTTATGCGGCTTGATTTGATTGATCCAATCATTAAATTCAACGCAATTCACTTTTGGAAGTTGTTGTACATCAATATTGAGTTGCTGCATCAACCAACGACTACGTGCAGGAAACTTACAACGAATGGATTGGTTATCTGGGGCTTCACGAAACAAGGCTTCAATATCTGCTTGTAATTCACTATTTAAATTTGTTTTTCCATCTGTGGCATAAAAATAACCAGCATAAGTGACTTCACTGTTTTGTTTTTGATCGGCATACATCAAGCGTTGCCATGTGGTTTTCTGATCTAATTGTTTTTGTTGAGCAAGGTCTAAATACTTTTGTAAATTAGATTCAACCGAGGCATATGTAAAATGACATATCAAAGACGTAAATACAAAAGTAGCTAATTTCATTCAATCGCAATTTTTTAAATAATCAGAGTAGGTATAAGAAAACCCTGCCATTAAGACAGGGTTTTATGTTCAAACGTATTAAACGTATGCTTTAAGCACAGCGTCTTTTGCCATCACGCTTTGTAAAGCATCTAAAACTTGAAGTGAGTTTGTATTTTTGCTTGAATAAATTTCAGCAAAGTTTGCTTTAGACACAGCAAAGAAGCGTGCTTTGTCGTTGGCTTTGATTTGCATTAATTCAGCAAGTACATTTAAGCTTTCGCCTTGACCAACCGCCATATCACGCGCTAAAGACTCTGCATTTTCATTGGTAAATGTCACAACTTGAGCCGTTACTGTACCACCTTGACGGCATCCTAAAGTACCGAATGTGATCCCTAATAATTGGTTAGTAAAAATTCCATTGGTTGTTGCTGCAAGGATTTTAGGTGCAATACCTTTTTGACCTGCCCAAATTTGTGTACCAGCACCGCAACCAACATCATTATCAGCCATTGCAACACTTGAGCCAGCTGCTAGCAAAGCTGCTAATGCAATTTTTTTTAACATAAGAAATGTCTCCAGTCTCAATTATTTTTAACTATTTGTTATCACTATTGTGCTGTGTAATTGTTCTTACACAAGGATTAACATAACGAGGTTAAACTTTTTTAGCAAATAAATTTTGAAATATATATGAAATATTCATAACAAAAAGGAGCTCAATAAAAGCTCCTTTTGCACGACTAAAATCTTTTAACGCAATCGCCAAGATCCATTTTTATCCCGCTCACCCAGTATTTTTAACACCAGCACCAAACTCAACAATAACAATAGATACCAAGAACCTAACTTGCCCCAACCCACCATATGCCAAGCATCAACTTGACTCGGATATAACCAGATTTTATAAAATGTACTAATGTTTTCTGCAATCCAAATCAAGAATGCAAGCACCAATAGTACAGGTAACATCGGAACTTTAAACTGATGCTGTTGTAATTGAAAATAAAGTTTGGTCTTCCAGAAAATCACAACACTCCAAACAAATAAAACCATTCGATAGTCAGGAATAAAAAACTTGGTCATAAAATTAAGGTAAGACAACACTGCTAAACACAGCATATTGCCAAAATTCGGCAAATTCTCGAATGAAACATTATAGAGTCGCAAAGACCGAGCAAAAAAACTACCCACTGCTGAATACATAAACCCTGCAAACAATGGCACAGTCAGTAATTTAAATATGGCTGGTTGAGGATATTGCCATGAGGCAATCGCTGGATGGGTCAAAAATATTTCCATTCCCATCGCCATGAGATGGAATAAAGCAATCACTTTCGCTTCTGCGCACGATTCGAGCTTTAAATAAATCAGACAGGCTTGAATAATCAGTGCATAAAACAACAAATAATCGTAACGAAAAAATCCCCAATGTTCATGACTTCCCATCGGTGCGGTGACTGCAAATGCAATCAAAAGCAACAACCCAAATAAGGCAGCCGAAGCTGCCTTAAAGATAAAGTTGAGCGGTAATACAATCAACTGCACAAAACTGATCCTAGCGCGTTTACTTTGAAATGATTAAAAATATCAACCTAAATATTTAGTACTGTATTCATGAACAGTATCTACAAAAATCTTAGGCTGTGCTGGATCGACCCATTGGGTAATACCATGACCTAAGTTTGCGATATACCCTGTTTTTTCACCATTGGCATACGCATCATCCAACATCGCTTTCACAGATTTTTCAATTGAAGCAGCTGAACCATAAAGCACAGCAGGATCTAAATTCCCTTGTAAAGCAGCACGCCCTGCGACCACATCACGTGCAGTATAAAGCGGTGTAGTCCAATCTAGGCCAAACGCATCAGCGCCTGTGGTCAACATTGTCTCCAACCACTGACCGCCACCTTTGGTGAACACAATAATCGGAATACGTTGACCATCCTTTTCACGTTGTAATCCTGCAATAATCTTGGTCATATAGTTCAGTGAGAATTCAATATATTCTCTATGCGCTAGCGCACCACCCCAGCTATCAAAAATTTGAATCGCTTGAGCGCCTGCATCAATTTGAGCATTCAGATAATCAATCACTGAATCAGCAAGATGATCAAGTAAAGCATGTAGTATTTCTGGCTGTGCATACATCATATTCTTAATGAAGCGGAATTCTTTACTTGAACCACCTTCAACCATATAGGTTGCTAAGGTCCAAGGGCTGCCCGAAAAACCAATCAGCGGCACTTGTCCATTTAAAGCAGATCGAATCGTTGAAACTGCATTCATGACATAAGCGAGATCTGATTTAGAATTTAGTTTAGGTAAATTCGCCACATCTTGTTCAGTGCGCACTGTTTTATGAAACTTTGGTCCTTCACCTGTTTCAAAATACAAACCTAAACCTAAAGCATCAGGTATAGTCAAAATATCAGAAAATAAAATCGCAGCATCAAGCTCATAGCGGCGTAACGGTTGTAATGTTACCTCGCAGGCAAATTCAGTATTTTTACATAGAGATAAAAAATCGCCTGCCTGAGCACGAGTTTCACGATATTCTGGTAAATAACGCCCTGCTTGACGCATCATCCAAACGGGTGTGGTGTCTACAGGTTCACGTAATAAAGCTCGTAAAAAACGATCATTTTTCAACGTTGTCATTACCAATCTCTAAATTTTTTCATGTTGAGTGCATCATAACAAAGTTAACCTCGAATTTATAATTGAAAACCCATACAACAAATCAGACTTCAACTATTTTTTTACTTGGACACAAAACTGCTACTGCAAGCTGTTCTATTTTCTGTAATACTTGCAATATCTTATATCTCAATATGAATAATTCTTAAGGTTGAATTACATGTTTGTTCGCTCATTACTCGCTATGAGTTTAAGTTGTATTCTTGCTAATGTTGCTTTTGCTGCCCCAACAACTGAGCAACCATTAAATCCAAAAAAAATTTCAGCTCCAGTTCAAGATCCTATTGATCCATTATCTATCGAGCGTTCTGCTGCATCGAGTGTAATGGCTCAATCCGCATCAAGTGTTGCTGTTCAAGCTGCTTCTGAGCCACAAGTCAATACGGGAGCTGCTTCGGCAGTGTCTCAAAAACTAGAAAATGCACCCGATACCACGACTACAACAGCACCAGCTGTCAAAGTTTCATGGACTTTAGACAGTTTGAATACAGCTGACTGGTATGAAAATATTGGTAAAGGTCAATTTCCTGTATATGCACGTGCGCATGTGATGTTGAATAATGCTCACGCCTCACCAGGCGCAATTGATGGCTCAAATGGTAAAAATACACTAAAAGCAATTGCTTCATTTCAACAAATGAATGGCCTTACACCAACAGGTCAATTGACTAAAGAAACTTGGGATGCTTTAGTCGCTCAACAAACTAAACCAACTTATGTTGAATACACGATTACGGATGCAGATTTAAAAGGTCCTTACGCAAATTCAATCCCTTCTGACTATGCATTACAAGCAAAAATGAAAGGTTTGTACTACACGCGTGTAACAGAGATGTTGGGCGAAAAGTTTCATATGGATGAAGGTTTCCTCAAAAAATTAAATCCAACTGCAACCTTTAAAAAAGCAGGTGAAAAAATCATTGTTGCGAATGTTCGCAATGATTTGCCAGAAGATATTCATTTAATTGTGGCACATAAAGGCGCCCGTCAACTTTATTTATTCAATAGTCGCAATCAAATGATCGCGTCATTTCCTGCGACAATTGGCAGTTCTGATACACCATCTCCAACAGGTACGTATAAGGTTGTAGGGGTGTCTAAAAATCCACCATACAGTTATTCACCTTCAAATTTCGTTCAAGGCAATAACTTAAAACCTTTAATGCTACCACCAGGTCCAAATGCACCAGTCGGTAATATTTGGATCGGTTTAAGTAAACGATCTTTTGGGATTCATGGAACGCCTAATCCATCTTTGATCTCTAAGACTGCATCACATGGTTGTATTCGCTTAACCAACTGGGATGCGAATGACCTCGGTGGAAAAGTACGCTCTGGCGTTACCGTTAAATTCCTCGAATAATTTAGATTGTTCAATAAAAAAACCGGATACTTGTGGTATTCGGTTTTTTATTCTTTACTCAACACTGGGAAGTGGTTGATAGTAAATCTGATTACGTCCAAGTTGTTTCGCTCTATATAGCGCTTTATCCGCAGTATGAATCACCGAATCTTGACTAATTTTAGGGTTTCCATTAAACACCGTAATACCCAAACTAATGGTCACATGATTAGAAACTAGTGATTTTTCATGTTGAATCATCTGCCGATCAATCGCTCGATAAATATTGGTTGCTACAGCATATGCACCTTGAGCAGATGTTTCTGGTAAAAGCACCACAAATTCCTCGCCCCCATAACGTGCAATGAAATCCATGTGCCGAATTGAGCTTTTAATCATTTTCGCAATCGCGGAAATAACTTGATCCCCCATCTGATGACCATAAAAATCGTTATAATTTTTAAAATAATCAATATCTATAAATAATACGGACATGGCCTTACTTTCTTTACATGCGAGTTCATAGTAATAACTAAACATTTCTTCAAATGTACGTCTATTCGAAACTTTTGTTAACTCGTCATGTTGGCTTAAATGTAAAAGTTCAGATGCTTGTAAGCGTAGAATTCTCTCATCAATTTCAGATATTTTAGTTTTTAGAAATAATTTTCTGTCCTTAGAGGTGAGCATTACACTAATCGAAAAACCCAACAATAGACTTCCTATAAACGTACGCCCTAGCATTAAAAAATCACAGGGTACTTTGAGAAAGTATAAAGACAATAAGATCACAATTGCTGCTGAAGAACCAATCCATAACATATGTTTGGGTTTAAGCCCACTCAAAATAAAACCCAGCATATATAAGAATGCAATCAACACCATCGACTGGTTTTGTAGCACCAGATTAGAAATACTCATCATTAACAATGAGGGAATGACAATTGTACAAAATACAATCACACAGGTTGCAGGATAAAATAATGGGTTAAGCCGTCTAAAACGAGAAAATGCCCAAAATAAAAATAGTGCTGCCGCGACAACAACCAAGCTTAAAATGCTATATACAAAATCTAAAATGAAATGGGTGCTTGCTCGAATGACCAACAAATTCGACGGTAAAATCAAAAGTACAAAAATCGCATATGTAATTACCCCTTGACCAAAGAACTGAATCGCATTGATTCTAGTTCGATCAATATTAAATTGCCAAAACTCATTTTCGAGTTGGGTAGGCAAATTTTTTTGTGTTTTCTTGGTTCTAGAATGTGCAATGACTAACTGTTCTAGATCTTCTTTTTCTTTACATAACTGCTTAATATCATATTGACTTTCCATCCTTCTCACTCTTCTTATAATGCTGTATTCTTATCCAGCATAAAAATAACACAATTTCTCATATTTTCATGCGCTTTGCGTAACTACTTATCCATAATTGTAGTTACCATTTTCGCACTATATGCATTATTATTTATATTATTTTTTAAGCCTGAAGTACACCTTGAATACGATTACACTTTTACAGCCAGATGATTGGCACGCTCACTTGCGTGATGGATTAGCTTTAAAACGTACTGTTCCAGATCTTGCGAAACAATTTGCACGCGCGATCTGTATGCCGAACTTAGTTCCACCAGTCAAAACTGTAGAAGAAGCTTTGGCATATCGAGATCGTATTCTCGCTCATGTTCCAGAAGGACTACATTTTGATCCGCGTATGGTTCTTTATTTTACAGATTTCACTTCACCTCAAGAAGTTCTTAAAATCAAAGAATCCGAATATGTAAATGCGATCAAACTCTACCCCGCTGGCGCAACGACAAATTCGGATAATGGCGTTAGCGATATTCGTAAAGTCTATGCCGTGATTGAACAACTTGAAGAACACCAAGTTCCGTTGTTGTTACATGGCGAAGTTACTCACAATCATGTCGATATTTTTGATCGTGAAAAACGCTTCCTTGACGAAATTTTATCGCCATTATTAAAGCAATTCCCAAAATTAAAAGTTGTGTTAGAACATATTACGACAAGTGATGCTGCAAATTTTGTACTTGAACAAGATCGTAATGTTGCTGCAACGATTACACCGCAACACTTGCTCTTTAACCGTAATGACATGTTGGTCGGTGGTGTGAAACCTCACTTCTATTGTTTGCCAATTTTAAAGCGTCAAACGCATCAAACCACATTATTAGAAGTTGCAACTAGCGGTAATCCAAAATTCTTCTTGGGTACTGACAGTGCACCACATGCTCAGAATGCTAAAGAGAATGCATGTGGATGTGCGGGTTGCTATAGTGCACCAAATGCAATTGAACTTTATGCACAAGCCTTTGATCAAGTGGGTAAGTTAGAACGTTTAGAAGGTTTCGCAAGTATGTTCGGTGCTGACTTCTATGGCTTACCGCGTAATACTTCAACTATCACTTTAGTGAAAGAAGAAAATACGGTTGCTGAATCTTTTGATTATCTAGAAGATCAAAAAATCATTCCACTTCATGCAGGTAAAACACTGCAATGGAGAAAAGTGTGACACAAGAAGAAAACAAAGCTCCTGTGATTGGTCAGCGTTTTCGTGGATTCTTACCTGTTGTTGTTGATGTTGAAACAGCAGGTTTTAATTCCCAGACTGACGCATTACTTGAAATTGCTTGTATCCCGATTATCTATGATGAGCAAGGTCAGTTCATACCTGGCCCATCATTCCATGCACACATCAATCCTTTTGAAGGTGCAAACTTAGATCGTCGCTCATTAGACTTCATTGGAATTGATCCTTTTAATCCGATGCGTGTTGCGATGGCCGAAGATGAGCGGACAGCTTTACGTCGTATTTTTAAATCACTCACGGAAGTCCGAAAAGAACAGCATTGTACCCATGCAGTATTGGTAGGACATAATGCTCACTTTGACTTAGGTTTTTTACAAGCTGCAATTGCTCGATCTGGTACAAAAAATCAGAATCCTTTTCACAGCTTTTCGGTATTTGATACCGTAACTTTGAGTGCAGTCATGTTTGGTCAAACAGTACTAGCACGTGCTTGTATTCAAGCTGGCATCGAGTTTGATGGCAAAGAGGCTCATTCTGCATTGTACGATACTCAAAAGACGGCTGAACTGTTTTGCTATATTTTGAACAAACTGTCTCCTCATCTTCTTGACAGTTTAGTGACAGAGCCCTAATATACACCCACCTCAAGAAGTCCCTATCGTCTAGAGGCCTAGGACATCGCCCTTTCACGGCGGTAACCGGGGTTCGAATCCCCGTAGGGACGCCAAATTCAAAAAAGCCACTGCATCTTTAAGACAGTGGCTTTTTTATTGGCTCTTTATAAATAGAGCTGCTACAAAATAATTATTTTGAAAAATCTATTTTATTATTCTTAGCATATTTTCTACCCTATACTAAAAATAGATCAAAACCATAAATTTAAACCTAATATGCAAATCCGTTTATTCCACTTACAAAATTCACGCTCTCAGCGCATCGTTTGGTTTTTAGAAGAATTAGGACTTCCCTACGAGTTAGTCATCAACCACCATTCAAACACAGATCAAAAGAAAAATTCACCGCATCCATTATCCAAATTTCCCGTTATTGAAATGATTGATCAAGGAAAAATTTCCATTCTAGCGGAAACTTCAGCCATTCTTGATTACTTCTCTCATTTATACCCTCAATGGGGACAACAACATTTATTCATTCATCAGCTTCCAGATTTTTATTATTGGAAGAATTATTCTGAGGCGACCTTTATCCCCGATCTGCTACTCAAACAAATTTTTCACCAAATTGTACAACGTACACCATTTCCTGTTCGCTTCGTTTCAAAATTTTTAAAATATGGATTTGATCAAGGCTATTTAAATCCATCGTTACGGCAACAAATGACCATGATTGATAAGTATTTAAAAGATCATTTATGGTTTGTTGGGGATCAATTTGCGGTTGCAGATATTTTGATGTGGTTTCCATTATTCGCTTGCGCACAAAACAACCATGAATGTAAACATATACAGCGTTATTTAGCTCAAATAGAAAACAGACCAGCCTTTAAAAAATCTTTAATCAAAGGACAATGGTCTGCTTCTACGTTTCAATCTTATTGTACGATGGCGTGGTAATTCAGTTATGCCGATTTACGCGAATTCACCCGACCTTTAACAACAGCCTTGATATTGCCTTTTGCATAATTCAAAAACACAATTAAAGGTGACAATTTAGGATTTGGTTTTTTACCCTGCCCAATCGCTTTAAATTGTGCCGCATACCAAATAATTTCCATGATTGCCATTTTATCAACAAAAGGAATCCCTGTTTTAATTTTATTCACGGCATAACGTACATCATTGCCTGCAATTAAACGATCAGTAAGATCCGTTTCCACTGCAAGTGGTCGAGCAATACCAATAAAATCACATGCACCACTTTGAAGTGCTGCATTCATTCCTGCTACTGTACGGAAACCACCCGTTACCATCAATTTGCACGCCACATGCTGACGAATTTTTTCAGCAAATTCTAAGAAATACGCTTCTCGTGCAATGGTACTGGCTTTACGTGATTCAGCTTTAGCACCTGCCATTGCAGGTGCTTCATAGGTACCACCTGAGATTTCGATAATATCAATACCAGCTTCATCAATGGTTTTGAATACAGTAATGACATCTTCTTCTGTGATTCCACCACGTTGGAAATCAGCTGAATTAAGTTTCACAGAAATAATAAAGTTTTCTGATGTTGCAGCACGGACAGCCTTATAAATTTCAACCAAGAAACGCATACGATTCTCAATCGAACCACCCCATTGATCGGTACGTTTATTGGTTAATGGAGATAGGAACTGGCTAATCAGATAACCATGAGCCCCATGAAGCTGCACACCTTCAAATCCTGCTTTTTCACACACTGCTGCGGCTGTTGCAAAACGTTGAATAATATCTAAGATTTCTTCATGTTTAAGTTCTCGAGGAGTTCCAAACATTGCTGCAAGCATTGGACTAAAAGGAACTGCCGATGGCGCAACAGTTTCTTTATTCAAACCTTTTGGACATTGGCGACCAGGGTGAGACAATTGAATCAATTGCACCATGCCATATTTTTTACCAACATCAGCCCATTGCTTTAATTTTGCTAAGTCACGTTCAGTTTCAATCGCAACCACGCCAGGCTCATTTTTGGCAGCAATATTGACCATCACATTGCCTGTAATCGCACAACCTAAACCACCTTTTGCCCATGCCTCATACAAGCCTATGTGCAATTCATTTGGCTGCCCTTCGTGATTAGCAAGTGCTTCACTCATTGCCCCTTTTATAATACGGTTTTTAAATGTGGTATTACGAATTTGAATACTGTCTGCAATCTGACTCATGGTCATCCTCTGTCTCAATTAGAGTACTTACTCTAATTTAATCTGATTGTTGTAACTATCAAGCGTTCTTCCGACAAACTGACAATATCATATGTCAATTTAATTTCAATGCTAATATTCGCTCGCGGCAATCAATTGACGGGTATACGCTGTTTGAGGCTGACTAAATAAAAGTGCTGTTGCTTGATATTCCAATACTTTCGCATGATGCATCACCATGACTTTTTGGCACAAGGCTTTAATGACTTGCAAGTCATGACTGATAAATAAATAACTAATCTGCTCCTGTTGCTGTAAACGACGCAACAACGCAATGATTGAACGTTGTGTTACTCGATCCAAGGCAGAAGTTGGTTCATCTAGAATAATCAGCTTCGGTTTTAAAACTAAAGCACGTGCCAGTGCGACCCTTTGTCGTTGACCACCTGAAAGTTGATGCGGATATTTGTTTTTATCCTCCAAAGAGAGTTCAACTTTCGTTAAAACGTCATCAATTTCCTCATCAGATCGTTGCTTAGTAATATTTTGAAGGTGAAGCCCTTCCGCAATAATTTGTTCAACAGACATCCGAGGATTTAGGCTACTAAATGGATCTTGAAATACAATTTGAAAATCACGGCGTAGGAGGCGAAGTTGTTTTTGATTGAGTTGATTTAAGTTTTGAAACTGCAAGCAAATTTCGCCTTCACTTGAAATCAAACGTGCAATCGCTAAAGCCAATGATGATTTTCCCGAACCACTCTCACCAACAATACCCAAAGACTCGCCTTTGGACAAATTGAAATGTATTGAGTCCGCTGCGACCTTATACGCTTTAATTTGGTTCAATAAACCACGTTTGATAGGATATTTGACCGTGACATTTTTTAGTTCAAGTAATGTCTCGCTCGGCGTTAGCGATAGAGCTTGTCCAAAATCGTGATTGAGTAAATTTCGTGTATATGCAGTTTTGGAGTGTGTAAAAATTTCAGTCGTACTACCCTGCTCTTCTACCTGACCTTGATTCAGCACGACCACATGATCTGTATATTGCTTAACCAGATTTAAGTCATGGCTAATCAAAATCATCGCCATGTTTCGTTGCTGTTGTAGTTTTTTTAATAAAGCTAAAATTTGCGTCTGTAAAACCACATCCAATGCTGTTGTTGGTTCATCCGCAATCAAAATCTCTGGCTCTAAAGCCAAAGCCATCGCCAACATCACACGCTGTCGTTGCCCACCCGACAACTCATGTGGATAGCATTTAAGAATTTGCGCTGCTTCAGCAATCCCAACATCCTGCAATAAAGAAAGCGTCTGTTGTCGAATATCCGCTGTAGAAATACCTTGCAAAATCAAGCTTTCAGCCATCATTTTTTCTACGCGATGCAAAGGATTTAATGCAGTCATTGGTTCTTGGAAAATAATGGCAATCCGCTTGCCTCGAATCTGCTGTAACTGAATTGGACTTAAAGACAACAGCGCTTGACCTGCAAACTCAACTTGTCCTTGTACTGTTAGATTATTAGGTAACAACCCCAATAAAGCCAAAGCACTGATTGATTTACCAGACCCACTTTCTCCCACAATCGCAACAGTCTGTGCAGGGTAAACATCAAAACTCAAATCTTTCACAAGACGATGTCCTGTTTCATTGTGAATGCTGAGTTGCTTAACCCTTAATAAAGCTGGATTTGAAACCGTATTATCGTCTTGGGTCGAATGCATCACGCGCAGCCTCCCCAATATAAATCAGTAAAGAAAGTACAATTGCTAAAGTAAAGAATCCTGAAAGTACCAACCAAGGTGAATCTAGGTTATTTTTACCCTGTAATAATAGCTCCCCAAGTGAAGCAGCATCTGGTGGTAAACCATAACCCAAAAAATCTAATGCAGTTAAAGCGATAATATTGGCGGTCAACATAAAAGGTATTTGCGACAAGCTAGAACTCATGGCATTGGGTAAAATATGCTTAAAAATAATTTGATGATCACGAACACCCAAGGCTTGAGCCGCACGAACATAATCAAAATTTCGGGCACGCAAAAACTCTGCTCTGACTAAACCCACTAATTCTGTCCAACCAAACAACAACATGATCAAAAACAACCAATAGACACTAGGGCTAAACATACTGACCAAAATCATGACGATAAAAAGCATAGGTAAACCACCCCATACTTCTAAGACACGTTGCCCAATTAAATCGATCCAACCACCGTAAAAGCCCTGAATTGCACCGACAATAACACCAATCACGCCGGAACAAAGTGTCAGAGCAAAGCCAAATAGGAGAGAAACACGTAAACCGTAGAGAATACGAGCAAATACATCTCGTCCCTGATCATCCGTTCCAAGCCAGTTTTGTGAACTCGGTTTGGAGGGAACTGGTACAGTAAGCGAAAGATTTGGTGACTGATAAGAAAATGCAACGGGTGGAGAAATCATCCAGCCTTGATTTTGAATTAGTTGTTTTACCGCAGGGTCTTGATAATCTGTCGCCGTTTCAAAGACACCACCAAACGTGGTTTCTGGATAGTCTTTAAAAATAGGAAAATAAAAAGACTGCTGATAACGAACCAACAAAGGTTTGTCGTTAGCAATAATCTCAGCAAATAATGACAAAATAAAAATGATTAAAAATAGAATGAGACAACGAACGCCCAATTTATTTTGTCCAAAACGGTGAAATCGTGCGCGCATCAGAGGTGACATCATTTTCCACCCCTCGCTTCAAAATCAATCCGAGGATCAATCATTTGGTAAAGCAAATCACCAATTAAACGTAAAATCATTCCAAATAAGGTAAATAAGAACAAAGTTCCAAAAATTACAGGATAATCACGTTGGGTGATTGCTTCAAAGCCCAATAAACCAATCCCATCGAGATTAAAAATGATCTCGATAAATAAGTTACCGACGAAGAAAATACCCACCAATGCTTCGGGCAAAGCTGCAACCACCACTAAAATGGCATTACGAAAAACATGCCCATAAAGTACCTGATTGTCATTTAAACCTTTTGATCGTGCTGTCAGAACATACGGTTTCTTTAATTCTTCTACAAAAGAATATTTGGTCAAATAGGTTCGTGCAGCAAAACTCCCCAATACCATACTTAAAATGGGTAAAGTCATGTGCCATAGATAGTCTTTTATTTTGGCGAAAAAACTTAACTGATTAAAGTTTTCAGAAACTAGTCCTTGTAATGGAAACCACTGTAGGTAACTCCCACCTGCAAAAAAAACGATGAGCAGAATCGCAAAAACAAAAGATGGAATGGCATAACTCACCGCCAGCAACAACGAAGTCGATTGATCAAACAGCAAACCATTATTTTTGGCTTTCTTGATGCCCAATGGAATCGCAATCAGGTAAATCAGAAAGGTACTCCACAAGCCTAGAGACAAAGTGACAGGCAGTTTTTCATAAAGCAATTGCGTAACAGGTTTATCTTTAAAAAAGCTTATACCAAAATCAAATGTTAAATAGCCTTTGATCATCAACCAGAAACGCTCATGTGCAGGACGATCAAAACCATATTGTGCTTTAATTTTATCAATCATTTCAGGACTGAGCCCACGTGCGCCCTGATATTGCGCCAAGTTACTTAGGCTAGATGAAGCGCTTGCTCCTGTACCTAAACCCTGTGCATTTTGTATCTGTTGGATGGCTTGTTCGACAGGTCCACCTGGCGCAATTTGGACAATAATAAAGTTAATCCACACAATGAAAAATAATGTCGGGATCATCAATAACATTCTTTTCAGAATATAGTGAACCATCTCATAAGATCCTTCATTATTTTAAGTCAGATTTTCGTATTGGTTGATCGAGTTTATTAGCTTTTACACGATCCACCCACCAATATTCCCATCCTACAGAAAGTTTCGGTTTTATTTTCGGTTGCTGATACATATCCCAATAAGCAAACCATCGCTCAGGTTTACCATAGGTCAGAATTTGATAATACCCTGCACGCAATAAACGATCGAGGACATGAGTATACAAGACGACTTCTTCTCGGGTTTTTGCGGCGACAATTTTGTTAATCATTTGATCAATTGCAGGGTTCTTTATCCCTGAATAGTTATAATTTCCTGCTTCATCCGCAGCAGCACTCCCCCAAAACTGGGCTTGCTCTTTACCGGGTGTCAAAGTCTGTGGCAATTTCAACATCATCATATCGAAATCCTGATGACGGATTCGCTCCACATATTGCGGAACATCCACCTGTCTGAGGTTAACTTGGATTCCCAAACGATTCAAATTACGCACAAAAGGCATCAACTCACGTTGTGGATTTTCTTGCTGCATTAATAATTCAATACGAACCGCTTTACCCTGCCGATCATATAATTGATTACGACGAATCAAATAGCCAGCATCTTTTAAAATCTGTTGTGCAACCAATAAATTCTGCCGATTGAAACCACTACCATCAGAAACAGGATAATGCCAATCTGCTAACACACCTTGTCGTATGACTGGATTTAGTTGAGCGAAGAAAGGTTTCAAGACTTTTAATTCTGCGGCGCTGGGTCGACCTGTTGCAGCCAGATCAGTATTATCGAAATAGCTTTGTAAACGCTGATTTTGATTAAAGAATAAAGCTTTATTTTGCCATTCAAAATCATAAGCATACGTAAGTGCTTTACGAAGATGAATATCATTCAGTGGTGAACGACGAATATTAAATACCAAGCTTTGAATATCGAGCGGTGTCCCCAAACGTGCTTTGTATTTTTTGATCTGACCTGCTTGCACGGCGGGAAAATGATAAGCTGTCATCCAATTACGAATATTTTTTTCTTCATATAAATTAAATTGGCGAGATTTAAAACCCTCAAAACTAACATCTAAATTTCGATAATACACATATTTGAGTCGATCAAAATTATAACGCCCTTTATTGACTGGCAAATCCTTGGCCCAATAGTTTGGACTGCGTTTATAAGTGATACTCCGCCCTGCATCAATTCGCTCAACAATATAAGGCCCTGAACCTACAATCGGTTGCAATGTCACACGCGTAAAATCTTTATTTTTCCAATCCAATTTTGAGTAGATCGGTAGACTCGCCAAAATCAGTGGCATTTCCACATTGTTCTTAGACTTAAAAATAAATTTGACCTGATACTTAGAAATCACTTCTGTTTTTGCTAAATCAGACAAATACATTTGAAAGCCTAAATTGGCTTTGGTTTGGTAAGTGTCAAAGGTGAATTTAACATCTTCTGCGGTCAAGGGCTGACCATTGTTAAAACGGGCTTGAGAGTTTAAATGAAAGATCACATCTTTAAGATGATCAGGATCGTAACTCACTTTTTCAGCTAATAATGGGTACATGACCCGAGGCTCATCTAAAGCACGATCCATTAAACTATCAAAAAGATAATTTACACCTTCCGTAGAACTCCCTTTGCCATTCATGCTATTTAAATTATCGAATGTGCCTAAACTAGATTGACTGAGCATTCCCCCTTTAGGTGCATTCGGATTGGCATAAGGCATCGCATTTAACTTTGCATATTTAGGTTGAACATGCATGGCTAAATAAGGTGTCGTCTGCATGGTGGCGCATACGAACTGAGCAAAAAGGCTTAGTCCATAGAATAGACTAAGCCTTCTAACTAAAACAAATTGATTCATTCCTAATTACAGATTTGGAACTTTAATCACATCACCAATACGTAGTTGTGTACTTGGAGTGAAATCATTCATTTCAGCAAGTGCACTAGTATCCATACCATATTTACTTGCTAGACCAATCAAAGTATCACCACGTTTTACTTTGTATTCAGTCACTGTTTTAGGTACTAAAATACTCTGACCACGTTGCAAACTTGCATTCGCTTTCAAATCATTTAACTCAGCCAATTCACGACCAGACAGTCCAAAACGGTTCGCAATACTATTTAGAGACTCACCCGCCTTCACCGTATATTTTTCAGTATTCTTGCTTGGCGTAGACTTAGCACTGTTTTTACTATTTTCAGATTTTGCTGATTCAGCTTTTGGTACATCACCCGTAAGTTTTAGCTTTTGCCCAACACGAACACTACTACCACGAGATAGACCATTTAAAGCAGTTACATAATCTAGTTGTAAATAATAACGACTCGCGATGTTGCTTAAAGTATCACCTGATTTTACGGTATAAACATCTGGTGCCGTTTCTTCACGCTCTTTCTCTTTTAACTTGCTATTTGCACTGAGATTATTTTTGCTCGGCACATCACCTGTTAGCTTGAGCTTTTGACCAACACGAACACCTGCGGTACGTTCTAAACCATTTAAATCAGCAATATAATTTACTGTCAGCTCATATTTATTTGCGATCGCATTAAGACTATCACCAGATTGCACGACATATTGCTCAGGAATCGTTGAACCTGCTGGCACTTTTAAAACTTGCCCTAAACGAACACTTTTGTTGGCTTTGAAGTTATTCAGTTCAGCCAATTCACTCAATGTAATTTTAGATTTTGTTGCGATACTCGATAAAGTATCACCACGCTGTACAATATAGGACTCTGTCTTATAGTTACTTGATGCTGTTACATTTTCATATTTAACCGCACTTTTAGGTTCGACAGTTTCTTCTGTTTTTGAAACCTCATGCAGCGGTACGTTAATTTTTTGCCCAACAAATAAATTGCTGCTTGCAGTCAAACCAGAAGTTAAATCAGCCAATTCTTGATTAGATAAAGCATAACGATCAGCAATCAGTTTTAAATATTCCCCACGCTTCACTGTATAAGATTTCGTGGCTACCTTTTGCATCGTCGTTGCTTTATTTTCGACAGTGCGAGCTGACTGTTGTGGTGCGTTTAATTGAGTGTTCCGTGGATTGTTTTTTGGTTCTTTGAGCGTTAGTTTTTGGCCAACAAATAAATTATCTGTCACTGATAAATTATTATAGTCTGCTAACTGTTTTAAAGTTAAATCAAAACGGGTTGCTAAATTGGTAAGATTATCCCCTGATTGTACGACATAACTCTCAGGTTTACGTTCAACGACTTTTGCAGCCTCAACAACCTGTGGTTTTGCGTCATATAAATACAGGCTTGCACCTACAAATAAGGTTCCAGTCGGATCAATCTGGTTCCACGTTGCGATATCACGCCAATTGACACCATTTTTTTGTGCAATCAAAGCCAAGGTATCGCCTGGTAACACGACATAAGTGCTACGTTTTCCTTTCGGTGCAACCACCACAACATCAGTATCCGTTTTAATATACGGCTTTCCTTGATTGCGTTTGGCATCTTCACTATTTGCTGTCGCTGCATCTTCAACTAAGTTCTTTGGATAAGCAAAGCCCTTGCTGACCTCAACGCCTTTCTGATCAGCAACAGATTGGCTAGTTTGAATTGCTGTTAATTTAATCTTGCCATCAAATGGATCGACAATTTCTGTACCTTGAGGTGCAATTGCTTTAATTTCAGCAACGACTTGGTCTTTTTCTGCTTGTGTCGCTTGTGGTTCTAATACTTGAGTAACTGTTTTCTTCTCGCCCGTTTCTTTTACAGCGGCAATAATTTGTTCACGCTCTTTAACCGAAATCGGTGGCTCAATCTTAACTGGCTTTACATTTTCCGCTGGTGTAATCGCAACGGGAATACGCGGGGCACTAGGTACATCGGCAGCAGCAGCAAATGAAGCTAATGCATCAGAACCTCGTGGTGTATTGGTTTTAGTCAGCGTTGATGTTGTTGGGCGCGTTACTACTGTATGACTTGCCGTTAAAGGCGGTGGTGTCTTAGTTGACGGTGTAATCGTCTGACCTGAGTTGATATTGGTTCGAACTGTGGTAGTAGCGACATTAGATGTATTGTTATTCATTGCAGGTGGCTGGCTATTGCTTGCCCAGAAACCACCTGAACTTACTTTTCCAGAACGTAATTTCGCATCGACTGACGGACTTAAATCTGCAGGAATTAAAATACGCATTGGGCTCATTGGATCAACGGTTTCACCGCGATGAGCAGGGTTCAAAGCATACAATTCCGCACGGCTTAAGCCTGTAATTGAAGCAATTTGATTCATATCTAAAGGTGCAGCTAAACCAACTTCACGGAAGTGTGGACGGTTTGCGATAGGCGGCAAACTTACGCCATAGGCACTTGGATTTTTAATAATTTGAGCAACCGCCAAGAAGCGTGGAACATAGTTCATGGTTTCTTGCGGAAGTTTTAATGACCAGTAATCTGTTGGTAATCCTGCTGCACGGTTACGGTTAATCGCCTGTTGAATACGACCCGGTCCTGCGTTATAAGCAGCCAAAGCCAATTCCCATGAACCGAATTGATTATATAAACTACCTAAAAACTCATAAGCAGCGCGTGTCGACTCAACCACATCACGGCGACCATCATATAGACTGGTTTGCTGCAAACCATAAATACGCCCCGTGCTTGGGATAAATTGCCATAAACCCGCTGCTGCCGCACTACTGGTTGCAGCTGGATCGTAAGAACTTTCAATAACAGGAAGTAAAGCCAATTCGGTTGGCATACCACGGCGTTCAGCTTCTTTAACCGTATGATACAAATAACGACTGGCACGCGCGCTTAAGCGATCTAAATATGGTTGACGAGAAATAAACCAACTACGTTGTGCTTCAATACGAGAATCCCAATGGTTTAAATCCATTTTGAATCCAACCGTCATTCGCTTCCACACATCACCGTGTTTCAGTACCAATAAACGATCACCTTCAACAGCGCGCATATCAGTAGCTGATAATAAATCTTCTAAAGAATCTAAACTACTTGCATCTAAATAACCTGAACCAACTTGCTTAGTTGATGATACTTTGTTTGATTGTGGTGTTGAGGAACAACCTGTCGTAATTCCCAACGCAGTTAGAGCAGAAGTGAGTACAGTGATTTTGAATAATGATGTTGCAGATGTTTGCAGCACCAATGTGTTCGATTTATACATAAAAACTTCCAGTCAACTCACGCTAGTTTATTTCTTTGATTTGCCATTGTAGTAAAGCATGTCACTTAGACAAGGCAATAATTTAACGTGATTTGCATGGAAATGTTACAAGAAATTAAAAAATATGAGTTTTGTAACCGCTCAACACCAGAATTAAGCTTTAAAATATAACTTATCTAGCTAGAGTGCTAAACTCTAGCCATATACATTCAAATAAAACATCATTTTTTATGAATGTAATCTCGTAATACAACACAAACTTTTAACTTTAGGTTTAACTATGTCTCAAACAATCACACTTTATGTTGATGGCGCATGTAAAGGCAATCCAGGTTTAGGTGGTTGGGGTGCATATATCATTACCGAACAAGGTGAACATAAACTTTGTGGCGGAGAACCTGAAACAACCAATAACAGAATGGAACTGCAAGCTGCGATTGAAGGTGTAAGTTTTTGCCCTACAGACGCACATCTGATTATTTGGACTGATTCCAATTACGTTAAACAAGGTATTACTGAATGGATTCATGGTTGGAAAAAGAAAAATTGGAAAGATGTTAAAAATCCTGATTTATGGAAAAAGTTGGATGCTGTTTGCGCTAACCGAAAAATTGAATGGAATTGGATCAAAGGGCATGCTGGACATGCTGGTAATGAAATGGCTGATCAATTGGCCAATCTCGGTGCCGAACAAACGGCTCAACAAATGAAATCTCTCGTGCAGGCTAACGCTGATACAAAAAAGCCTGAATCTGACTGGTTATTAGATGACCCATTTGGTCTCGACCTTGATGAAGATATTGATAACTTGGTTGAAGAAGTCGAAGAGATCAGTATCGAGGAAATTAAGCCTGATGTAGCTGTAATGAGTCACTCAATAAGCCCAAATACATCAACAACGACAGTTCACCCTCAGATTGTTATTACTGAGGCAAAAGTACACTTACAAGGCCCTCGCCAACTTATTCTGGATACCGAAACTACAGGTTTCTATTTCCAAGATGGTGACCGTATTATTGAGGTTGGTGCGATTGAAATGATCAATCGTAAACTTACAGGAAGCTCAATTCATATTTATATCAATCCAGAAAAACCTGTAGGTGACTCTGAGGATATTCACGGTATCAGCGATGAGTTTTTGCAAGATAAACCTAAATACGCAGAAATTGCCGACACACTGTTTAATTTTTTACAAGGCGCTGAAATTATTGCGCATAACGCGACATTCGATATGAATTTCCTAAATATGGAGTTCAAACGTGTTGGTCTGCCATTATTATCTGATGTTTGCGAAGTTACAGATACACTGGCTTTAGCTAAAAATAAACATCCTGGGCAAAAGAACTCTTTAGACGCTTTAGTTCGCCGTTATGAAATTCCTGCACGTGATCGTACCTTCCATGGTGCGTTACTCGATGCTGAAATTTTGGCTGATGTTTATCTCGCAATGACGGGTGGACAAGTTTCTTTTGATATGGATGCCCTTTCACAAAATGAACAAAACCAAAATAAAACCACTCGTTCTCGTATCGAAGTAGATTTACCAATTATCTATCCATCAGAACATGAACTAAATGAACATGAGACTTGGGTCAAACAATTTGAGCAAAAACATGGAAGCGCTTGCCTTTTTGCAAAATAAATTTGCTGTTGAGCGTAATTTTTTGTATTTCAAGTTTTCAAACTTAAGTTATATTAACTGTTAATGATTTTGCCTCCTATTCTAGGAGGTTCATGGATATAACAACTTAGGAAAGGTGTAGGTCATATGTCTTACCAAACCTCGATTCATTTCGACCCAACTGCATTATTAATAATAAAAAATGAGATCGACAATTCGATTAAATTGGTGGAGACAGCAGTCAATACGCTTGCCGAAGAACAATCATTGCCTTTTGGTATTGATGACGCACTTAATCAGTTCGAACAGTGCACACAAGTACTTGCATTAATTGATATGCCTCATTTAGCACAAATCACTCAATATTCAGCTGAGCTTATGCGCCAAATCATGGCTCAACCGCAACAAATTAAAACTAGCGATATCGTTGCTCTCAGTGAAGGTACAACGATGTTAAAACGCTATATTGAGTTTATTTGTTTACGTGAAGTCAAAGTACCTCAGTTCTTAATTGATACGCTTAATCGCTTGGAGAAAGCTTTAGGCAAGCCAATTACTAAAGAAGGTCAAACGCTTCAACCGTTACTGGATTTCATGACACCAAACTTTAATTTGCCACAAGCACCAAGTTTGGAACAATCGAAGTATATCCACCAACTTTATAAATTATGCTTAAACAAGCTGATTAAACAAAGTGAATCTCCTATCGATTTACAAGGAATTAAACTCGTTGGTGTTTACCTTGCAGGTTTAGCTAACAATCTACCGAGCCAACAATATTGGCAATTGGTCAATGTAGGCTTAGGGCATATTGATGAGCTTTTGATTACAGAAGCACGTTTACGTACCCTTATTCAAATCGAAACGAATATTGCAAAATTCTTGGCTCAACCAACAACTTATCAAAACAGTATTGCTGATTTGGCAGATATTTTGACGATCTGCATCAGTCAAGAAGATGATTTATCACAACATATTCGTCAACAATTGAACATTGGTGATGAATTACTCAGTGATACTCAACTTCAAGTTTTGAGTCGTCATTTATACGGTCCTGACTATGAAACGGTACATACAATCAGTCAATTAATAACAAATGAAATGGCTCAAATTCGTAATGAAATTGAGTATAACCATCAAAATATGTCGGCTGAAAAAACCCAAGAACTACAGCAAAAGTTAACTCAACTTTCTAATGTATTTAAGGTACTTAACTTAAATGAAGCAGCTAAAGAATTAACTCAGCAAGCTGAAAAATTGAGTCAACCGAATACATTAACTGATGCAACTTCTATTCAACATTTAATGAATAGCATTTTGGCATCGATGAATTCAATCGGTATCTTAGAGCGTAATTACACTTCCAGTCGTTTACAATTACGCGTCAACAATATGCAAATTTCTTTAGATCGTTTAGATGAAGCTCATCGAGCATTGTTGACTGAAACTAAGACTTTGATTGAAACATTGACTCAAACCTTAAGTTCGTATGTACAAGATCCAACATCTAATACATTAGAAGCCCTTCCTGTATATCTAAATGAGTTATCAGGCGCTGCGTTATTCTTAGGTAGCTCTGCTCAACAAACTGCACTGTTAGGTGCAGCACATTTTGCACAGCATCGTTTGAATCAGAACGAAGCGATTGATGCTGAGCAAATTAACTGCATTCTAAATGTTGTTGCTGGTTTAGATTTACTCGTTGATAACCTAAACAATAAGCAACCTGTATTGCAATCTATGTTTGATGTGGCATTATCAAGCAGTCAGCAATTACAAAACATAGCCGCATAATGACTCAACTATCACTTGCTTATATTTTTCAACACCAAAAACTGCTAGTCGACCAAAATCTTCAACTGCCAGAAGTTGAAAAGTTAGCAAGTGATTTACCCTTGAATCATAATGATCACGTTATTGCGCGTGATCTACTTGAAAATGAAGCCATTCCCGATGGCTATCAGCTCGTTCCAATCCGTGAACTGATTCAGTCATGGTCAACTACAGAATTTCTTCAAGCCAGTCGAGCAGTCCAACTATTAGAATGGCGACGTAATCATAAATTCTGTAGCCATTGCGGTCATATGACTGAAATTCACGCCAAAGAATACGCAATGGTTTGCCCAGCTTGTGGCTATCATCAATATCCTCGCGTTCAACCTTGTATTATTACAATAATTACCAAAGGTGATGATGAAATCTTACTTGCAAAATCGGCGCATAATAAAAGTAATATGTACGGGCTAATTGCCGGATTTGTTGAAGTCGGTGAAACATTAGAAGAAGCTGTACAACGAGAAGCTTTTGAAGAAGTCGGTTTAAAACTGAAAAATATTCGTTATATGTCGAGCCAACCGTGGCCATTTCCAAGTAATTTAATGATTGCTTTTCATGCTGAATATGATTCAGGTGATATTCAATTACAAGTGGAAGAAATTAGCGAGGCTCAATTCTTTAAGTTTGATCAACTACCTGAAATTCCATTTAAAGGTAGTATTGCACATGCAATGATTATGCAAATCGTTGAGAATAAAAAAGCATCTTAATCAAGATGCTTTTTTTATTTAATCTTCTAAAGCTTCATCTAAGAAATGCAAAATCGTTCGCTTGGTTTTGAAGTAATGACTTGCAAAACTGGCCAAAGTCGCCACAATGGTAATATGTCCAGTCTTAGGAATAATCATCACATGGCTATGATTACCCTTTTCTCTTAATGCCTTATCAAGATCAAAACTATTATGATTACCAACCAACTGATCATTCTCAGCCATCAATAGATAATGTTTAATCTTATTCGGATTAATAAAATAATACGGCATCACTTGTTGGTACGATATTTTTGGATCAAATGCATGTTCAGATAAAGGATCATCTTTATAGTCAAAATGATACGGGCCAGCCAAACCCACAATTGCCTTAATATTATCTGTATATTTAAATTGCTGAGGCTGAGCAGAATACACCACAGACATCACATTAAAGGCACCCGCAGAATGTCCCATCAAAATGATGTTATCGGTTGAAATATTCAATTTAACTTTATTTTGATTCAAATAATGAATCGCTTGCGCTAGATCATCGACAAATGCTGGAAAGATATTCTCTGGAGCGAGTTGATAATTAATAACAGCAACATCAAAACCTTCTCGAGCAAAGGTTTCGCCAATGAATAAATAATCTCTCTTATTACCATGTTGCCATGATCCACCATGTACAAAAACAATCAAAGGTTTTTGTTTCTTTGGATTCTTGGTTCGATAAAGATCCAGTCGATTTCTGGCTTTTAATCCATAAGCAAGATGTTCTTCTTTTTCAAAAGTATCCTTTGGCGTCAGATAATTCATCGAATAGCTTGCTAAATCATACAGGCGAAATTCCTGATAAAAGTTTTTCGCCCGTATAACATTTTCTTGTACTTGTTGAATAAGTTGCTTCATAGATTAGGGTTTAGTCGGAGTAATAGTCGCTGGTTCAGTCTGATCAGGATCAATTGCAACTGGAGTTTCAACTAAAGGTTGTGTTGAAGCACCACCAATCATCGGTGTTGCTGCTGTAGCACTTGCTACCGTTCCAGATGGTTGATCAATATTATCAATCAGTGTCACGATTTTACTCACATTACCAACTTTTTGTAAGACATCATCTAAGTCTCTTATCTCAGCAGTATTTAAACGCCCCATCACATAAAGGATGCCATTTTCAGTATGAACTAATACTTTACTGTCAGATACAACAGGTGCTCTCATTAGCAAACCACGAGTATTTGCAGTCACAGTAGAGTCCTGCATAATCGTGTTGTAATTTACTTTATCACCAACAGTAATGTAGTTATGCACAGCTTTTACATCACTCATCGCTCTTAAATTGTCTTCTGCTAATTGTTTCAAATAAGGATCAGGAACTTGCCCTGTTAATAAAACATTACTATGAAAACTTTCAATATTGATGCGTGACTGCTTAAAGCGATGGTCTAGTTTGTATAGGTTGATATTTGCAGTACGCTTGATTGAAGAATCAATAAAAACCTGCCCTAGACTACGTTCACCACTGCTTGTACCAACAGGCGCCGATCCTGTTCCACCAGAAATAAAACTCGCACATCCCGATAAACTTGCAACGCAAACCAACGTCATCGTTAAACGTTTCAACACTTGGCAAGACTCCCTATCCACTAACTTGTTCAATCTACTGCACTTGTCTTGAAATGACTCAACCGTATCTCAATCCAAAGTAAACGCATGTTTAATCCATTGCTGATCATACTTCAATTTGGAAAAATCTGGTTGTACTGTTTTTGCAAGTTTCTGTGGAAAATCAAAACAGATCACATCAAAACGACAGTCAAAATTGTAATAATTGGGATATCTTTGTAAAAAGAACTGTGCCGTCTTAATAATCTTACGTTGCTGTGAATACGAAATCACTTCACAGGCCCCTGCATAACTGCCTGCGGAACGGGCTTTCACCTCCACAAAAACCAGCTCATTTCCACGTTTGACAATCAGGTCAATTTCTCCAAAACGTGAATGGTAGTTTTTATTGACATATTGATACTGCTGGGACTGTAAAAATAGCAATGCCGTCTGTTCTGCCCATTGTCCCAAAAGATGTTTGTGTTGTTCCATTGTGCCCATATCTTATTTTAAAATTTCAATGCTATTTTTCTGCTGCCTGTAACAATACGGCTGCCTGTAGATTTTACGGTCTTTTAATTCAATTACACCTGTGCGCCCAACAAAAGAGAACTGCACCTATCCAGTTTGCTCCAAGCACTGTTGACTTATCGTCCAAGCATCTCCTCCAAAAGCTAATAAACGTTGAAATGCCATTGTTTCTGGTTGTTTCTTATAGGCTTCGATTAAATCTGCCCATTGCCCATTATATAGCGCGGGTGTATCACAAAACTTAAACCAATTGGAATAGATTGTCCCTGCTCAATACTCATCGGTGTGACGTAAATATTCTTTTCGGGTAATGTACCTAATTGTTCCAACCAATGGTGACTCCCTAACAATAATACCCCTTCTTTATTTGATCGTTTTTGTGGTACTACATCAACAAATTCTATTTCTGATGAAAATTGATCCTTTAGTGCAGAAAGCAAAAGTTCTGTTGCTAACTCAGTTCCTGTTTCTCGAACGATAAAAAGCTTTTTGATGCGATCTTTCTGAAAATGATGATTTAATGCTTTGACTCGCTCGCGCCATCGTACCCGATTCAGGTAGAATCACGAGTATGTCCGCATATACAGGACTTACAAGCGCTGCCAAACCTAGCAGCAAACAATATTTTTTGTAATACATGAGGGAGTTACCTTTTATGAGTGCTCAATTATTTGTTGTAGCAACCCCGATTGGGCACTTAGATGACATGACCTTTCGTGCGATTGATATTTTAAAGTCTGTATCGGTGGTTGCGGCAGAAGACACTCGTCAATCTGCTCAATTATTTAAACACTATAATATCTCAACACCGTTAACAGCATGCCATGATCACAATGAAAGTAACAAAATTGATCAACTTATACAAAGAATGTTAAATGGTGAAAGTATTGCTCTGATTAGTGATGCAGGAACACCGTTAATTAGTGACCCTGGATTTAAGTTAGTACGCGCAGCACAAGAACATAAGATCCGCGTCATTCCAGTACCAGGTGCCTGTGCTGCAATTGCAGCATTGAGTGCTGTAGGTTTACCAAGTGATCGCTTTAGTTTTGAAGGTTTCTTACCGTCAAAGGCTTCACAACGAATTAGCCAACTTGAAAAACTAAAAGATGAGACACAAACACTCATTTTCTATGAAGCGCCACATCGTATTTTAGACAGTGTAAAAAATATGGCTGAGGTATTTGGTGAAGATCGACCTGTAGGTTTTGCTCGTGAAATCACAAAGACCTTTGAAACTATTAAAAAAATGACTTTAAAAGAATTGGTCACTTTTATTGAAAATGATCACAACCAAGAGAAAGGTGAAATTGTAGTTGTGGTGGGTGGTGCCACTGCTGAAAAAGACATGGCGCAGGATAAACTAGATGAGTTGCTAAAACGCTTATTACAAGATTTATCAGTCAAGGCAGCATCTCAATTGGCTGCTGATTTGACAGGTATCAAAAAGAAAGTTGCTTATCAACGTGCTTTGGAATTGACTCAAGATAATAAATAATACTTAAAAAGATACGTAGGAAATGGCTATAGACTCATTACCCATGTTAGGTCCCCATGAAGGCAGAGAACTTGAATTGCTGCTTTCTGGTGAAAAACCAATTGCCTTTTTTTATGAAGGCATTCCTGATGAGTTTTTGCCTTATCTTGAATCAGGCATTTTAAAATCCCGAACCAAGGCCACTACAACTCGCATCCCCAATATACAAATGGAAAATATTCTTATTTATAAGGATGTTGCAATAGAGCAAGTGGATGAATTGATATCGGTCATTGAACTATCCCTCAATCAACCGAAAGCAGGATTTGTACCAGAGCTTGAGCGAAGAATTGGTCAATTGCTGGGCTATCGAGAGGAAGATATTGAATTCTATTTACAGCATCTTTCCAGAAACAAGAAATAAGCATACCAAACACATATTGCTGCCTTCATGGAATGGATAAGGCATCAATACTCTCCAGAATGCACAATGTGGGATTCTTAAAGCACTGTAATGTGGACACAAATCACATCAATATCAAAAAGCACCACAGTCGTGATGCTTTTAAATCTTTTCAGCTTATTCGTGGGTCTCACCCGGTGGAACTTCGGTAATACGCCCACCACGTGCCAAAAACGCTGCAACCTCATCTTCTAGAGCTTGGCGTTGTTTCTGTTTAGCAGTCACTGTTAAGGTTTCTGCTTCAGCCAAATCTGCGTCATTGACACTTGACTCTTCGCTATCCGCACCACTTTCTGCAGCTTTCGCTTCTTCATCGTCTACCGCAGAATCTTCAGTGTTTTCGTCGTAATCATTCATTTCCGTCATATTACTCTCCCCACAATGACTAAACTCTCATCATCGTTATTTGGTCATCAGAACTTGATGAAATTTAACAAGCTCTTCTCATTTATCAAAGCAAAATATTCATTAAATTGTGCTTTTTATAACCAAATTCACTCTGATTTATAAATGATTGTTTAAAAAATATCTACTGTTTTTTAGCAAGCATAACGAGTGTGCTGTAAAGCCCCTAATCCATTCGCTTGTCGCATAAAGCGATCTTTAAACCAATCGAATTGTTCAACTTGTTTTAGGCCAAAGTTCCGTGCCCAAACAAACGGAAATAATTCTGAACTTTCCAACCAACCAATTGCGGACATACTGTGCATCATGGCATCATTCTGACCTTTACGTTGGTGTTCATAGCGCAATAACGTTTGCTCATTGGCCCACACACCACGTTTTAAATCGTGCAGTAGAACATCACACAATACCGCAGCATCCAGACAGCCAATATTTACACCTTGACCAGCCAAAGGATGAATCACATGTGCTGCATCGCCAATCAAGGCTAAACCAGATTTAATATAACGCTGCGCTGCGCGAGCTTTTAGTGGAAACTGTGCTCTAGAACGAACCGCAACTACTTTTCCCAACATTTGCAGACTTTCTTGAGTCAGTAAGCGCATAAAGTCTTGATCATTTAATGCCGAATATTCATCGGCATAATCATCGGGTAAAGTCCAGACAATCGACTGCCAATAACCATTCTCTTGTGCATCCAAACTCGCCATTGGTAAATATGCCAGTGGACCTGTCGGTAGGAAAATTTGACGAGCCACATATTGATTCGGTTGTGTGGTTTTAATCGCGCAACTGATGGCAGCCTGTTTGTAATCCAGTACATCTAAATCGATATAGGCTTGCTCACGAACAAAAGAGTTCGCACCATCTGCACCAATCAGCAACTTGGTTTTTAGTACTGTGCCATCCGCCAATTGAATTGACCAACCTTGTGGAATCTGCTCAATCCGAATCACTTTGACTTGAGTGCGATAGTCTTTGAGTTGTTGCAGCATTTTTTGTTGAATCGCAACATTCAAGACACTTGGCTCAACCATCGAACCCAAAGCCTGATCTGATTGAGGTTGCTGTTCAGATGCATGGCCAAAATTAATTTCACCATAGCCATTTTTATTCCAGACTTGCATGCCTGAATAGGGCATTTGACGTGCTAAATCATCCCAAACATCGACTGTTTTAAGTAAGTGAATCGTCGCCTGACTCAGTGCCAATACTCGAGGATTCATGACTGCCAATGTCTTTTCTTGATCTAGCACAGGCGCAGCATCAAGCACCGTCGCTTGCACCCCACCTTGGGCTAGCAATAAAGCGGTTAGACCACCGACTAAGCCACCGCCAACAATCACAACATCTAACAGCTCACTCATGCTTTTAATCCCATCGCATAGTTAGCAACCAAAGGTTTAACACCCGGAATCATATCAAATGCAATCAGTCCAGTATTACGTAATAACTTGAGAATTGGATTTTGATTACTAAAACCACGTACCACTGAATCACAGAACTTAATCACCCTTTGCTGATCAGTTAAGCGTGCTTGTTCATAAGCCAATAAATTATCAGGATTGCCAATATCATCTGACTTCGCCAATTGCTCCATCAAGAAACGAACCAACACATCTGCATCACGTAGACATAGGTTAAAACCTTGCCCTGCAACTGGATGGATGGTATGTGCGGCATTACCCATCAACACCACACGCCCAACGGCTTGCTTATTTGCCAAAACCTGAGCCAATGGATAGCTAAAACGTTTACCTGTTTTTTCAAATTTTCCAGCACGATCACCATAGGTTTCCTGTAAGGCATCAAGGAAATGTTGATCATTTTCTTCACCCAACCATTCTGCTTCAGTGCCTTTCTTCACAGGCCACACCACTGAACGGCGGTATTCACCTGGCAAAGGCAAAAGTGCCAATGGCCCTAAAGCACTAAAACGTTCAAAGCCAACCTGTTGATGTGGCTTAGAAGTTTGAACCGTGGTGACGATGGCGACTTGATCATAATCATGTTCATCGACACCTACCCCAATGGCTTGGCGACAAAATGAATCACGACCATCAGCCGCAATCACCAACTTGGATTTTAAGGAATGGATATATTCACCATTGCGCATCGCTTCGATTTGCACATGGTCTGTATCTTGCGTCAATGCAGTGACTTGCACACCATCAATCAACTCAATCAAAGCCTGTTGACGAACTTGTGTCAGCAACACACGACCCAACCATGCGTTTTCAATCACTTGCCCAAAGCTTTCTACTTTTTCTTGTTCAGCAACTAGGCGTGCCTTACCAAAGCTGCCTTGCTCTGTGATATGCACTTGTAGAATTGGTGTTGCATGTTGTTGTAAGGCTTCCCACAAACCCAATTTTTGATAAATCTGTACGCTGCGGCGTGACAATGCGGTGTTACGCGCATCAAAGCTAGAATGATAAGGGGAAGCGTTCTCGTCATCGTAATTTGGATATTTCACAGCTTCTAATAACTTTACTGCGATATTAGATTTTGCCAACATTAAGGCAAGGCTGAGTCCAACCATACCCCCACCGACAATGATGACTTGTTGCTGCATAATATTATTCCTTATCAGTTTTTCATGACTTAATGTTTGGAGACTATCTTACTCTAACTTAAATCAGCAATGGAATTTGTACTTTGTTTGGTCTGTGTTTTATTTTAATTCGACAAATAAAAAAGGCTTATCCTAGAATAAACCTTTAGATCAATATTTCTGACTTAACTAGCCATTAATTGCTCAATTTCTTCAACAGTTTTCACCACATTTTTGGTCAAAACCAATGGACCACTTTCAGTCACAACAATATCATCCTCGATACGAATGCCGATACCCCGCCATTTTGCATCAACTGTTTCATCATCGGGTGCAACATATAAACCAGGTTCAACAGTGACCACCATACCTGCTTCATAAGCACGCCAATCTTCGCCAGTCTTGTACGCACCGACATCATGCACGTCCATACCGAGCCAATGCCCAGTTCCATGCATAAAGAATTGACGGAATGCTTCACTCTCAACCAACTCATCCACATTGCCACTCAGCAACCCAAGATCAACCAAACCTTGAGTTAAAATCTTGACAGCCACTTCATGTGGATATTTATAGTGATTGCCAATACGAGTTGCATCAATGGCAGCCAATTGAGCATCTAAAACAATATTATAAAGTGCTTTCTGTTCAGGACTAAATTTGCCATTTACAGGGAAAGTCCGCGTAATATCCGATGCATAAAACTCATATTCACATGCTGCATCAATCAAGACCAAATCGCCATCGTTTAATGGCTTGTTATTTTCAACATAATGCAAGATACAAGCATTTTCACCACCACCGACAATGCTGTTATAAGCAGGTACACAACCATTTTTACCAAAGATATAATTGAGTTCTGCTTCAAGTGCATACTCCATCACATTCGGTTTTACGCTTTGCATGGCACGGGTATGCGCTTCAGCACTGATATTCGATGCGATCTGCATCAATTCAATTTCTTTTGCTGATTTTTTCAAGCGCATTTCATCAACAATACGGTCTAACTGAACTACTTCAGCGGGTGCAGCGCCACCACGACGTTGTTGTGCATCTGCCTTTTGAATCCATTGGCTGACACGTGCATCAAATTCCGCATTTTGGCCAATACGATAGTAAAGACGCTGTTTATTTAACAACTTGTCGATAATTTCTTCATCGAGCAGATCAATTGCATACGCTTCATCTGCATCATAGATTTCAATCGCACCATCAATCCCAGCACGATAGCCATTCCAGATTTCCATTTCACGATTACGTTCACGGCAGAACAAGCTATAACTATATTCCTCACCCTCTTCAAAAGTTTCAATGATTGCAACCGCTTCTGGCTCTGCAAATCCAGTTAGATAATAAAAACTACTGTCTGCACGATATTTATAATCCGCATCACGATTACGATACATTTCTGCTCGAGTCGCAATAATTGCAATGCTATTACTGCCTATTTGTTTAGCAAGAAGATCACGACGTTGTTTGAAATCGGCTTGACTTAATTTCATATTGTCCTTCTGATGAAGATGAATGATTGTAAGTATCTTTATTTATAAGAGCTTAAGGCACCGCCCGAGTTAACTCGGACGATGCGGGGTAAACATTTCGACAACCGTTTGCGGATCAGTCGCCTGATTATCTTGATTTCTGCTTTTGGCATGAAAGTTTTTCAATAATGAACTTTCAGCGACAGCAATCTTTTTACGACCAATCGATAAGCTCACAGGAATCAAACGTACAAACTCATACAATTCCTGATAGCTTTCTTCACCCTCTTCATCATTATCGGAGTCTTCAAACTCAACAGCTGCAACATCTTGTAAATGTTCAATCAGCTCTTGTTCTTCACCACGAATATGACCTGAAGCCAAACCAAAACCGAGGACTACGCCTGCGCACCAATCAGCTAAAGCTTGCACACGATCTACAAGCAAATGGCTATCATCTGGAAGCATAGGCAAATAATCTAATTCATCATCTGACAAAGCATGAGAAACATCTTCTGCTTCATCCGTTAAACTTTCGAGTGCTTCTGACTGTAAAGCTGGCACGTTGAGGGTGTTTAAAATTTGTGACCATTCATCGGTGGTTGGCGCTTGTGTGACACAAACTATACCTGTGAGTAAACCATGTAACTCACTTGGGCTTGAAATTTCTTCAATCCCATCAAAATGGGCATTCCATTCCGTCCAACCTGAAATATCGTCTTGCATTCGTTTATCCAATCTCTATACTGCTGTATATATTACCTTTGATTGCAACTCTGTGCGACCTTCGTTATGTTAGAACAATTACAGCGTCTACAAGCGCATATTGGTGTTTTAAAAACACGCTTACATCATTTAGAGCGAGAGAATACTTCGCTTACTGAGGCTAAACAACTCGCTGAAACTGATCATCATGCACAAGTTGTGCAGAAAAATAGCATCATCACGCAAAAGCAGGAAGAAGTTGATAACTTAACTGAACAATTGTCTCAGTTACAAGATCAATTTAAACAACTGAATCAAGATGCAACAACTTTAGCGGAACGTTATAGCCGCTTAGAGAAAAGCACCACTGATTTAAAAAACCGCTTCCAAGAGATTTTAGCTGAGCGTAATGACTTACGTGTAAATAAAGAGAAATTACAAGTACAGCAACGTCATAGTCAGCAGGAAATTCAGGACTTGCAGCAGGACCGTGATCGTTTGCTACAAAAAAATGAGTTGGCAAAATCTAAAGTTGAGGCGATTATCCAGCGTCTGGCTGTTCTTGGTACAGCACAGGATCAACATGCACAAGAGATTCAGCAACTTGCCCACCCAAATGCTGAAACACAAGAGGAAAACTGATCATGAGTGAACAAGTGACAGTAGAACTTCGTTTAATTGAACAGACTTTTCGCTTAAATACCACTGAAGATAAACGTGAAGAATTAGAGCGTGCAGCTGAACTACTGAATCAAAAGTTTCAGGATATGCGACGTAACGCTCCTCGTGTAGAACACAATAAGTTAGTCATTATGGTTGCGTTACAGATGGCACAAGATGTGTTTAGTTTGAATAAATCTTTGCAGGAATATGCTCACTGTGAACGCCTACTTCAAACCATCTTGGAAGATGTCGAACAAACTGTTGAGTAAAATTGCACAAAGCCTCATCAATTAATAATTATCTTTACAAGTAGCGATTGTCATCGTGTAAAGATCGGTTATACTAAAACTGTCTCTAGGGTGTTCGCCAGTACGTCTAGTCCCCTGCCGATACTTAAATTTATGGATGTGTCCTGTATATTTTGAGTGTATGCCTACCCCGAGTAGGAAACCCAGTAAGTATGCGTCACCTCCACCTTGAACTCATCGGGTTCAGGGTAACGACTATGCAGCGGCATCTCTGGAGCAACTTTTTTAATTATAAAAATAATGATTTCACCTCAAGTATTTTTTAATAAACTATTTATTTTGAATAGAATTTATACTGTTAAATTAATCCCCATTAAATTTTCTAAATCTTTTTTATAATAGTTCATAAGGATGCAGCGTTGGATGGCTGCATCGGAGTAGGTTTGATTTCGCCCTTGTTTGCCTTTTGATGGAGCATACCATTGCGTAGCAGGATCAAACCAAATGGCAATATTTCCGCGATGAATGAATGCTCAGTTATATGTTGATGATGTAAGTTGGGTCAAAATAAAGCCCCTACTCTCAATTTATGAGAATAGGGGCTTTATTTTTCTTAAAATGAATTATGATTTATTCAAACGTAAAGCATTCACCACAACAGAGAGCGAGCTTAATGACATTGCTATAGCAGCAAACATTGGTGTGAGCAATAATCCTGTTAGTGGATAAAATAAACCTGCTGCAACAGGCACACCTAATCCATTATAAACAAAAGAGAATGCAAGATTTTGCTTCATATTTTTTACCCCTAATTTTGCCATATGAACTGCTTGTGCAACCCCTTGAATGTCCCCTTTAACTAAAGTCACTTGCGCTGTTTGCTTGGCAATATCTGTTCCTGTTCCCATCGCAATACCAACATTCGCCTGCGCCAGTGCTGGTGCATCGTTGATACCGTCGCCAGCCATTGCCACAATTTTTCCCTGAGCTTGTGCTTGTTTCACAATTTCAAGTTTTTGCTTAGGATCAAGATTGGCATAGACTGTTTTAATACCTAAAGCATCTGCAACCATATTTGCATTTTTCTGATGATCACCAGTTGCCATAATTACTTCAATTCCATCAGCATGTAGTTGATCAATCAAAGTTTTGGCATTTTGTTTGATTGCATCATGAATCGAAATATAGGCAATCACTTCTTGTTCTGACATCAAAAAACTAAACACATCGCCTTGTGCACGTTTTTGATCCAACTCATGGATTAAATCAGCATCTAAGGTCAACGCCAACTGTTCAATAAGCTTCTGACTGCCAATATACAGGGTCTGGTGATCAATGTTTCCTTTCACACCAAAGCCTGTGACATCTTCAAAATCAGAAACATTGAGCAATTGATTTGGATCAACCAGTTTAGTTAATGTCTGTGCAATTGGATGTGTCGAATATTGTTCAATTGATGCAATCCATAACTCAATTTGTGTCTGGCTATACGCTTCAGATAAAGACCGAATCTCTTTTAAACTTGGCTTACCCTCGGTCAATGTTCCTGTTTTATCAATAATCAGGGTATTGACCTTGCTTAAGGCTTCAATTGCTTCTGCATCTTTAAACAGCACACCTTTTTGAGCTGCTCGACCCGTGGTTGCCATCACTGACATTGGCGTTGCCAAGCCAAGAGCACATGGACAAGCAATAATCAAAACAGCAACTGCACACATTAAAGCCAAATCAAACTGTGCTTTCCCAAATACCATCCACGCAATAAAAGTCAGCACACTGATACTGAGTACGGCGATCACAAAATATTTTGCAACCACATCTGCAATTCGTTGCAATGGTGCTTTGGAGCGTTGCGCATCAGCGACAGTTTGGATCATTTTGGCTAATGTCGTGTTCGTACCCACAGCAGTGGTTTGGATTCGAATAGCGCCTTGTTGATTAATTGTCCCGCCAATCACTCGGTCATCTTTTTCCTTTTTCACAGGAACAGGCTCACCCGTCATCATGGATTCATCAACATAGGTCTTTCCATCAACGACTAGACCATCTAATGGAATTTGCTCACCCGATGATATTTGCAAAATATCACCTTGTTTGACCATCGCTATATCCACGTCAACAACTTGATCATGCTGCACAAGTTTCGCTTTAGCAGGTTGTAAACGAAGTAAAGCTTTTAATGAATTTGCTGTTTGTGAGCGTGCTTTTAGTTCTAAAATTTGACCCAACAAGCTCAATGAAACAATCATACAAGCTGCTTCAAAATACACAGCGACACCATGCTCTGTTTTCGCCTCAACTGGAATGAGTGATGGGAAAATGGTTGCAATCACACTATAAATAAATGCTGCAAGTACCCCAACACCAATCAAACTCCACATATTCAGATGTCCTGTTTTATAAGACACCCAGCAACGTTGTAAAATGGGATAACCCGCCCATAACACCACAGGCAAACTTAAAAGAAGCTCAATCCACGGCTGAATATGTGGCGAAATAAAGGCATGAACATGTGAACCCATGGCTAAGATCATCACCAACAAACTCAAAGGTGATGTAGTCCAAAAACGTCGACTAAAATCTACTAACTCAGGATTTGGTCCATCATCCAAAGTGGGTTGCATCGGCTCAAGTGCCATCCCACAAATTGGGCAAGTTCCTGGCCCTTTTTGTACAATTTCAGGATCCATTGGACAGGTATAATCCATGTCCATTGCTCCCTCGGGAACTGGACGCTGATCAGCGGGAATTAGATAAAATTCAGGATCATTTTTAAATTTATCTAAGCAAGATGGGTTACAAAAATAATAGGTTTTACCTTGATAATCTGTTTTTAAATCTGTCGTGGTTTTGACTGACATACCACAAACAGGATCAATCTCTGTATCAACTAAATTGCTTTCACTTGAATGATCATGCTTTCCACCACAACAAGAAGAAGATTTTTTAGCTTCATCTTGAATAGATGCTACTTCTGGTTTAGGGCCACAACATGAACTTAGTTTTTGCTTCGTTGGCTTAGGCTTACAACAAGAAGATGTTTGAGCTAATTCAATAGCTTGCTCTGATTCACTTTCACAACATGAACCTACTTTTTGTTGAGACTGCTTAGCACAGCAAGATGATATTAATTTTAGATCTTGATCTGATTTTAAATAATTTTCAGGTTTTGAGCTGAATTTCTGTTGGCAACCTGCTGAACAGAATAAATAGCGGATACCTAGATAATCAAAATAGTGCTGCGAATTTTCAGCGACTGTCATACCACAAACAGGATCAATATATTCGTACACAAGCGGTACTTCATTTTTAGAACAGCATGAAGATGGTTGTTGAGTCATGACGACACCTATCTTTTCTTTGTCGATAGGACTAGGATAAAGTCTGTACCTAGGTACAGAGTCAAGTGCTTTTTCACTATCCCAACAAAGGTATGAGAAAATGAACCTTACAATCGGAAAACTAGCAAAATCCTGCCACGTTAATGTCGAAACCATTCGTTATTATCAACGTATAGGCTTAATGCGAATACCTGAGAGTACTCAAAGTTACCGACATTATAGTCAGCAAGACTTAGAGACCTTGAGCTTTATTCAGAAAGCGAAGGATGCTGGATTACAACTGAATGAAATTAAAGAATTACTCACATTGAATTTAGAAGATCGCATCCAAGTGAGACATGTTATTGAACAACGATTGAGCAAGATCGATCAAAGAATTCAGGAACTTATGGGTCTTAAGCAAAGACTTTCCACATGGTTACACGAGTGTAAAACGACAGAAAATGAATGTTGCCCAATATTGATGGAACTCAAACAATAAATTCCATCAATCAATCTAGACAGTTGAATCAATACTAATCAAAAAAGTACATAACATTAGATAAATGACCAAATCACATTTTCATCCTTCTGTTTCAATAAGAAACTGGTTTGGTAATCATCGGCGACGATGAGATGCTGATTAGAGATCATCATTACTTTCAACAGCGTATCATTGTGATAAACCAAATCATTTTTACCTTCTTTAGTTAAGATAAGCATTTGATCTAAGACAATTACATTTTTTGAATCAAACATACTTTTTCCCTCTAAACATTACCCTATGGTCTTTTCAATATTTTTATAAAGTGACACAGTGAATATCGTAACGAATGAAATAAAACACCCCATTCATTCATAGCGCTAAAATATTCCTTTTAATTGTTTAAATATGTGAAATAACCAAGTATTTGCAATTTTCACAGCAAGATTATAGAGTACTTTTTACGCAATTTGTGATATTTTTGCCACATAAAACCAAAATTTGTTATTTTATTCTTATTTTTGACAGCACACTGATTAAGTCTAGTGCTACAGCTGTGTGATTACTTTGAATTGTCAGAATCCAGAACTAACCAACAAGATTAGAACTTCAATTTATTTAGATACTTAAGCACACTTAAATCAAGTATGATTCTCGAGGCTTTATTATATTTTGAATACGATGAATAGTGATTTACATGTACTCAGAAAAGATATCCGTTTAAAAAGAAAACGAGTGAATCGCTTTGAACATAAAAAAAGTGAGCAAGACGCTTTAAATCGCCTCAGATCAATACCTCAATTCAAGTTTGCAAAAAGCGTTGGATTATATCTTCATGCTTTTGGCGAAGTGCACACTCACAAACTCATTCAACTTTGTTTTAAACACAAAAAACTCGTTTACTTACCCATGATCTGCACGATGAATCAAGAACTTGTATGGGTAAAAATCAGCTCCAGTCAATATTTAAATAAACGTTTTTCCCATCATCCACTCGGGATGAAAGAACCCATGGCAAGTCGCGGTCATCATATTTCCATTTTGGATATTTTAATTATGCCTTTACTTGCCTGTGATCACTTAGGGACAAGAATCGGCATGGGAGGTGGTTTTTATGATCGTACTTTGTCAAGTGCGCCGCATCGACCTTTTCGTTTGGGTCTCGCTCATACATTTCAATATATTGATCAAACTTTACCCAGACAAAAATGGGATCAACCGATTCATGGCTTACTAACACCTAAAAAATTCTATATTTTCAAGCCTTAACCTTATTGTTCTAATATTTTTTAGAAAAAAACCAACCAATTTAGTCTTTTTTTAATATTTTCTAAGTAAAAACCCTTGTAATTTTTGAAATGCACATCACTATAAAAAACATGGCAACACCGTTGTCACTCATTAGGAGTGCCCATGTCTGAATATATTTTAAATAATGAATCAAGCTTAGAGCCACAGGTTCCAAGTGTATTACCACTCTTAGCATTACGTGATGTTGTGGTCTATCCACACATGCAAATTGCGCTATTTGTGGGTCGTGAAAAATCGATCAATGCAGTGGATGTGGCTCGTAACGGTGACAATTTAGTATTTGTAGTTGCGCAAAAAGATTCGCTTACAGAAGAAATTGATCACGATAACCTCTATCAATATGGAACTGTGGCTAAAATCGTACAAGTCGTAAATCATGAAAATGATGAAAACTGCATTAAAGTACTGATTGAAGGTCTGCATCGTTCTAAATTAGAGCGTATCATTGATGGTGAAGAATACTTGACTGCCGAGCACAGTCTCAGTCCAATTACATTACCATTGGATAAGGAAGCTCAAGCAACTCGCTTAAACGAATTGCGTACCCTATTCGCTCAATATGCTGAAGCGAAATTACGTAATGCACGTGAACTTGTTGCAGCAGCAAATAAAATCGAAGACTTATTACAATTAATGTTCTTTGTTGCAACTCGTGTACCTTTAAATATCGAAGTGAAACAAAAGTTTTTAGAGCACGACGAGTTTGAAGCGCATTTGCAAGAGTTGATGAGCTACTTGATGAATCAATCTGCTGAACAGCAAATTGAACAAACGTTGCATGACAGTGTTAAACGTCAGATGGAAAAGAATCAACGAGAATACTTTCTAAATGAAAAAATGAAAGTTATTCAACGTGAACTTTCTGATATGAACGGCGGTGCTGAAGATGACGTTGCGGAAATTGAAAAACGTCTTGCTGAAGCAGATTTGCCTGAACATGTACGCAAAAAAGCTGAAGCTGAGTTTCGCAAACTGAAAGCGATGCAACCTGCATCGAGCGAAGCTGCAGTTGTTCGTAACTATCTAGAAGTCATTTTAGATACACCTTGGAATAAGGCGAGCAAAGTCAGCATTAACTTAGCGAAAGCACAAGAGATTCTTGATGAAGATCACTACGGCTTAGATGACGTCAAAGATCGTATTGTTGAATATCTTGCAGTGCAATCTCGTGTGAAAAAACTCCGTGGTCCTATTCTTTGTCTAGTTGGTCCTCCAGGTGTGGGTAAAACATCACTTGGTGAGTCTGTTGCTAAAGCAACAGGTCGTGAGTTTGTTCGCATGGCGCTTGGTGGTGTACGTGATGAAGCTGAGATCCGTGGTCACCGTCGTACTTATATTGGTGCGATGCCGGGTAAAATTGTACAATCTTTAACAAAAGTTGGCGTGAAGAACCCACTGTTCTTACTCGACGAAATTGACAAGATGGCACAAGACTACCGTGGCGATCCTGCATCAGCATTATTGGAAGTACTTGATCCATCACAAAACAGTAAGTTCAACGATCATTATTTAGATCTTGATCTTGATCTTTCAGAAGTCATGTTCATCTGTACGGCTAACAGCATGAATATTCCTGAAGCATTGCTTGACCGTATGGAAGTCATTCGTCTACCGGGTTATACCGAAGATGAGAAAGTAAATATTGCTGAACGTTACCTTGTTCCAAAAGCGATTAAAAACAATGGTCTACGTGCAAAAGAATTGACTGTTCACGAAGAAGCCATTCGCGACATCGTACAACGTTATACACGTGAAGCTGGTGTGCGTAGCCTTGAACGTGAAGTGTCTAAAATTGCACGTAAAGTTGTAAAAGAGGCGGTGAGCAAGAAGTCTAAAAACCTACAGGTTGATGTGACTTCTGCAAATCTTCCAGAATATCTGGGTCCACACAAGTTTGACTTTGGTGTTGCTGAGGATGAAGCGCAAGTGGGTCGTGTCAATGGTCTGGCGTGGACTTCGGTGGGTGGTGAGTTACTGACCATTGAAGTTGCAGCCGTAAAAGGTAAAGGTAAATTCATTACCACAGGTTCACTCGGTGATGTAATGAAAGAATCAATTACCGCAGCAATGACCGTGGTTCGTACACGTGCGGATGAATTGGGAATTGAATCATCTCGTTTCGATGAAACTGATGTCCATGTTCACTTACCTGAAGGTGCAACACCAAAAGATGGCCCATCGGCTGGTTTGGCACTGACCACTGCCCTTGTATCGGCATTTACAGGTATTCCGATTCGTCCAGACATTGCCATGACAGGTGAAACAAGTCTTGGCGGCCGTGCGATGCGTATTGGTGGCTTGAAAGAAAAGCTTCTTGCGGCACACCGTGGTGGAATCAAGCTGGTCTTCATTCCACAGGATAACGTCCGTGACTTGGCTGAGATTCCAGACAATGTTAAGGAAGGCTTGGAAATCAAGGCTGTGAAAAGCATTGATGAAATCCTGCCTTTGGCTTTGACGGATACACCAAAACCTTTGCCGAAAACACCGATTGTAAAACCAGTGGAAGAAGCAAAGGCTGCACGTCACTAATCCTTGAAAAAAATTAAAGAGAGCTTCGGCTCTCTTTTTTTGTTACATATTTTGGTTGAAAAATAACCAGTATATTGCATAATGAAATGGAGTCTATAAAACAAAGGCCAAACTTGACTCATGAACTCATTTTAGTGCCATCTGAACTCCAGACAGATGGCACTTTGATCGCAGCTCATACGCATGTTGAGCTGCGTTTTTTATGAAGAGAATAATCCGCTATTTTGTATCTTTTATGACAAGATAACCCGTTTGCACCATCCCATGACAACCAGCAGCATTTATAATGTGCTGAATCTATCGATTTAAACCATCCTATGAAAATTCGTATTCTCACCATTGGTCAAAAAATGCCTGCCTGGGTACTCACTGGCTTTGAAGATTACTTCAAACGTATCCAGCCCTTTGTACAGACTCAGGTGATTGAGCTGCCTATGGCGAAACGTGGGAAAAATGACTCTGAGGCAGATATTTTAAAATATTGTCAAATTGAAGGCGATAGTATTTTAAATGCACTTAAACCCAATGAAACGTTAATTGCCTTAGAAGTAGGTGGTCGAGAACTCAGTACAGAAAAATTGGCAGATACCATGAAACAATGGATGCTTGAAGGCAATGATATTGCTCTTGCGATTGGTGGTCCTGATGGACATTCAGACGCAGTTCGTAAAGCAGCAGCTTGGCATTGGTCTCTTTCTAAATTGACAATGCCACATCCCATGGTTCGTATTCTACTGATTGAACAACTTTATAGAGCGATGAGTATCAATCATAATCATCCTTATCATCGTGCTTAAAATTGTTCTGATTATAGAACAATCTGTTGATGTTTAAGGGCTGTCATTGTTCTCATGAATTTGTCACGATAATGATGTATTTCCAATCAGGTGCTTATCTATGAATTTCCAGACTTTACCCGGGTTATTTATTTCTCATGGTTCTCCCATGCTTGCACTTGATCCTGAACAAGTGGGTCCTGCATTGCATCGTTTAAGCAATAATTTACCAAAACCCCAAGCAATTATTGTGATGTCTGCTCATTGGGAAAGCCAAGCGCTAGAAGTGAGTACATCAACTCGAGCTCAAACGTGGCATGATTTTCGTGGTTTCCCCCCTGAACTTTATGAGATCCGTTATCCTGCTGCGGGCGCTCCAAAACTTGCTGAGGAAATACTGACTCTATTTGCAGAAGCAGATATTCCTGCACATGCAAATAGCACACGACCACGAGATCACGGTGTATGGATGCCTTTATTACATATGTATCCAAAAGCAGATATTCCTGTGATTGAAATTTCCTTACCCATCGAAATGAATGCTGACCAGATTTACAAAATCGGGCAAGTTTTAGCACCTTTACGTGAACAACAAATTTTATTAATTGGCTCTGGTAGCATTACCCATAATCTCTCTGAACTTTCATGGCATGCAGATGCTGAAGTTCCAATATGGGCAAGCACATTTCGGAATAGTGTAGTTAGTAAACTAAATCATCAAGATTATGACGCTGTACTTGACTGGCCATCTTTACCCTACGTGCAACGAAATCATCCTACCCTTGAACATTTTGCACCATTATTCTTTGCAATGGGAACAGGTCATCGTTTTAGTATCGTGCATAGTAGTTTTTCAATGGGATCATTAGGTATGGATATTTATCGTTTTGATTAAAAACCAAACATCAGACTTTTCAAATGGCTTACTTATATTTGGGTAAGCCTTTTACCTAATCAATTTTCTTAAATTTACAAATAGATATATTTAACGAACTTAATCCATAAACTGATTACATTTTATTTTTTTAAGAATACTTTAAGCTAATGACTGTTATTTATTTACTGTTGTTTGACTATGAAAATTAAATATTTAGCTGTTGCCTTATTACCGCTTTCTTTGATGGCGTGCCAAACTGTACAAAATGTAACTGATAATGTTATTTCTCAAATTAATACAACAGCAGCAAAAAATTTAACTGAATATAATTGGACTTATCAAGGTTCAAAAGCATCAAAACCTTTAGTTTTATCTTTCGATGATAATCAACGATTATCTATTCAAACTGGTTGTAATAATCAAGGCGGGACTTGGAAAGTTGAAGGTAATACCATTGTAACCTCACCACTGGCATCAACAATGATGGCGTGTGCGGATGATTTAATGCAACAAGAACGCTTATCTGCTGATATTTTTAGTGAGAAAAAAGTTCCTTTCACACTCAGTACCCAAAATGATCAAGCGATCTTGACGATAACTGATAGTAAAGGTCAAAAATATACGTTCCTTGGTAAAATGACAGCTGAAGCAAAATACCAGTCTGAAGCTAAAATAGTTTTCCTCGAAATTTCACCACAAACTAAATCATGTACGGGTGTAGCACCACAAACTTGTATGCAAGTTCGTGAAATTAAATATGACGATAAAGGCATCAAAACATACGCTGATAAAAATTGGTCACTTTACTATGGTCAAATCGAAGGTTTTGAACATAATCCAAACCAACGTGTGATCGTTCGAGTTAAACGTTTCGACATTAAAAACCCTGCTGCCGATCAATCAAGTATTGCAGATGTGTTAGATATGGTCGTTGAACAAGAAATCGTGAAAAAACCATAATTTTAGCCAGTTAAAAAAATCCGATGTTTTTCAACATCGGATTTTTTATGGAAATCCCATCTTTATTAAAGCGGGAGTTTAGGAGACCCTTAATAAATACCCTGCGCAAGAATGGCATCTGCTACTTTGACGAAACCAGCAATATTTGCACCATCAACATAATTGACAGTACCATCTTCTTTGGTCCCATATTTTAAGCAATTGGCATGAATATCTTTCATGATGGCATGTAAGCGTTCATCAACTTCACCATGTGTCCAACCAAAACGTAACGCATTTTGAGACATCTCAAGACCAGAAGTTGCAACTCCGCCCGCATTTGATGCTTTACCTGGTGCATACAAAATCTTAGCTGCGATAAATTGTTCAACTGCGTCCAAGGTAGATGGCATGTTGGCTCCTTCTGCAACACACATCACACCATTTTCTAGTAATAATTTTGCATCTTCTGCACCTAGCTCATTTTGAGTGGCACAAGGTAATGCAATATCAACAGGAATATGCCAAGGGGTTTTACCCTCAAAATATTCAAAACCATGCTTCGATGCAAACTCTGAAATACGTCCACGCTTGATATTTTTCAGCTCCATCACTTCGGCAAGTAATGCATCAGTAAAACCATTTTTTACAAAAACAGTGCCATTCGAATCTGACAGAGTCACCACTTTTGCACCCAAAAACATAGCTTTTTCAGCGGCAAATTGCGCTACATTTCCCGAACCCGAAATCGAAACCGTTTTTCCTGCAAAGCTATCACCACGAGTTTTCAGCATTTCTTCAGCAAAATAAACAGTGCCATAACCAGTCGCTTCTGGACGCATTAAACTTCCGCCAAAAGAAATACCTTTGCCCGTAAAAACACAAGCCGTATCATTACTCAGCTTTTTCATCATCCCCGCCATGAAGCCTACTTCACGACCACCAACCCCGATATCACCTGCTGGAATATCGGTATCTGAACCTAAATGACGATATAACTCCAACATTAACGCTTGGCAAAAACGCATAATTTCAGCTTCTGACTTTCCTTTTGGATCAAAGTCTGAACCACCTTTACCACCCCCCATAGGGAGAGTCGTTAATGCATTTTTAAAAGTTTGCTCAAAACCCAAAAATTTTAAAATCGATAAATTTACTGAAGGATGAAAACGCATGCCACCTTTAAATGGCCCAATCGCTGAATTAAATTGAATCCGAAAAGCTCGATTTACATGAGTTTGACCTTGGTCATCCATCCACGATACACGAAACTGAATAACACGTTCAGGCTCAACCAAACGCTCTAACAAACCGTATTGAGCGTATTTAGGATTTTTCTGTATAAAAGGCCATAAACTCGTCATGACCTCTTCTACTGCTTGTAAAAACTCAGGTTGATATGGATCTCTAGCTTTAACATACTCCAAGAAATCATTTAAGCTATCGTATTTCAACTCTCACCCCCAGATAGTGATTTAATTTAGTGCAAAAAATGCACCAAAATAGAATATTAAACACATTTAATACCCTTTATGATCAACTCTCAACCCAATCTTCATAAATAATATTTTTTATTATTTTAAATCAATATCTTACTTTAAAAAATATTCATTATTTTTATAATAAATATTCAAAAAAATAGCTTAAATAAGCATTTAACCTAGTAATAAGGCATTAGAAATCATTCGAAATACAAGATTTAGCACTAAAATAAAACAATATTAGCACTATAAAATTGCAAAAATAAAAATCTATAAAAAGTAGATTTAAGCAACGATTGCCGCCGATTAAACTATTCTTTGCTATAATAACGACATTGTTTTTATCCTATCTTCTTTCATGTCAGTTTCAGCACAACAACTCTCTCTTATCGTTCAAGTAGACCAACTTTTACCACAAACGCAATGTGGTTTATGTGGACATCGTGATGGTTGTTTACCTTATGCGAAGTCGATCGTGGAAGGTGAAGATGCAAACAAATGCGTTCCTGGTGGGCAACCCGTTGCAGATGCACTTGCAGCATTATTAAAAAGACCAACAATGATTGCGGAACCGAGTGTTTGGGATATTCAAGCAGATGGTCGACCGCAACAAATGAAAGCGATAATTCGTGAAGATGAATGTATCGGGTGTACTAAATGTATTAGTGCCTGCCCTGTTGATGCCATTATCGGTAGCGGAAAATTAATGCATAGTATCTTGACTGATCTATGTACAGGTTGTGAGTTATGTATTCCACCCTGTCCTGTAGATTGTATTGATCTGGTCGAAGATTCCAATCCATTACCTACAGTTCAACAACGTACTCTTGAACAAGATGATCTAAGACATCGTTACTATGCGCATATTCAACGAGAAGAAAAACGTCGTTTGAGTCGTAAAGGACCGATTGTTCGTGCTGAAATTGATACCGAATTTTTTGCTCAATTTTCTCAAGCACTTAACAATGTACCCTTGATCACACTCATGGATAAACCAAAAGAAAATCCTGTATTAGATGCAAAAACGACAATTGAACTTGCGAAAATTAGAACGCAAATCAAAAAGTTAGAAAAGCAGTTAAGTGTACGTGCAGATGAATCCAAGCAAACACAATTACTTGATTTACAACAACGTTTAAATGAATTACAGGGAATCTAAATGCCTGTCAAAAATATGACCAAAAAACAAATTCAGACTTTTTTTGAACGTTTACGTACGCAAAGACCACATCCCCAAACTGAGCTGAACTATAACTCTCCTTTTGAGTTACTGATTGCTGTTTTGCTTTCTGCGCAAGCAACCGATGTCAGTGTCAACAAAGCGACTGATAAACTCTATGCCGTTGCCAATACTGCACAAGCTATTTTAAGTCTTGGGGTTGATGGCTTAAAAGAATATATTAAGACAATTGGCTTATATAACGCTAAAGCTGAAAATGTGATCAAAACTTGTCAGATTTTGGTTGATCAATATCAAGGACAAATTCCAGAAACGCGAAAAGAACTAGAAGCTTTACCGGGTGTAGGGCGTAAAACGGCAAACGTCGTGCTCAATACCGCCTTTGGCCACCCTACTATGGCAGTCGATACCCATATTTTCCGTGTTGGCAATCGTACTGGTTTGGCAGTAGGTAAAAATGTTTTAGAAGTCGAAGATCGATTAATTAAGGTTATTCCTAAAGAGTTTATTATTGATGCTCATCATTGGCTGATCTTGCATGGACGTTATTGTTGTATCGCACGTAAACCTAAATGTGCTGAATGTATCGTATCCGATGTCTGCAACTGGCCTGATCGTTTTGAATTTGGAGCCGTAAAAACAATTCCAACAAAAAACCTCAGTTAATCCTGAGGTTTTTTAGGCTGCTGTAATTTGGGGTGTAGCTGACGTTCTCGACCATTTTTCTTATTTTCCAAAGCCTGTTGTTTCTGCACATGGCGCAGCATTTTTTGACTTTGATACAATAAAAACAACAGTAAAGCTAAACTTAAAATTACCACCACAATCAAAATAATTTTCAGCAACGAAGTATCCTCAATCAGCTGACACGTTTCGACTTGCATACCGAAACTTCATCTTCATGTTCTATTATGTCAGATTTTGCTGGGTTGCATACCATGCATGAATATCTCGTTTTTCAATTGCAGTTGCCATCAGCTCTGGGAACTGATCAGGTGTGCAAGCAAACGTTGGAATCCCCATATCCGCAAAGATCTGTGCATGTTGAGTATCGTACCAAGGTGCACCGTCATCAGACAATGCCAGTAGCGTAATGACTTGCACCCCACTATCTAGTATTTCAGCCACTTGCTTGAGCATTTGCTTAGCATCTCCACCTTCACACAAATCACTGATAAGAATAAAAATGGTATCTTCTGGGCGAGTGATTTTACTACGACAGTATTTAATTGCTTTAGCAATATCGGTTCCCCCACCCAACTGTGTGCCGAACAACACATCCACAGGATCTTCGAGCAAAGGGGTTAAATCGGCTAGCTCCGTATCAAACACGATCATTTGTGTACTGACTGCACGAATACTTGCCATCACTGCCGCAAAAACACTGGAATAAATCACGGAAGGTGCCATCGAACCACTCTGATCAACACAGAGTACAATGTCTTTTAAAGCCGTTTGTTGACGTGGATGCCCATGTAACTCATGTGGAATAATCGTTTTAAAATCTTCCTGCCAATGTTTCAAATTGGACTGAATGGTGCGCTTCCAGTTAATGTCTTGCATGCGTTTAGGACGGCGTGTATGCGCTGAGCGATTAATACTGCCTCGAATCGCTTGCTGTAATGGTTGTTTTAGACGGTTTTCAAGCTGCTCTACCAACTGACGTACCACGATGCGCGCGGTTTCTTTGGTTTTTTCAGGCATCAAATGATTGAGTGAAATTAAGGTAGAAACTAAATGAATATCGACTTCTACACTTGCCAACAATTCAGGCTCTAACAACATTTGTTGTAAATTCAAACGCTCTAAAGCATCTTTTTGAATAACTTTTACCACAGAAGATGGGAAATACTGGCGAATATCCCCTAACCATTGTGCCACTCTAGGACTAGAATACCCCAAACCACCACGGCGATTAGGCTGTTGTGCCTGATAAAGCTCATTCAGACATTCTTGCATTTTGGTATCTTGCACCGACCAATTCGGTAAATGCGAAGTCGAATTTGGGACTTGCCCTAAAATTAATCGCCAACGTCGTTCTTGTTCCGCAAGGTCAGGTTGCTCTAAAGTGATCAGTTCTTCATTCATATTCATCACTTAAACCTCGACAGCAACAGGCTGTAAGTATGCGTAAATTTCATCTAATACCGTTTGAGCACGTGCAATATCTAAAGTACCGACCTCTTGTTTGACTGCGGTCGATTTTTGCGTCACTTTCTGAATTAATTGCTGTGCTTCAGCAGGGCTAAAACTTGAAGCTGTTCTGGCCAAAATTGGCAATAACTCAATGAATTGCTGCTCTTTTAATTTATTGACCCATTGGCTCACGGTGTCCCAAAGACTTTGCTCATGAATCAATAACAAAGCTTGATGGGTCAAGAAACCTTCAAACCAAGCTGCACTATAATCCGCCGTCTGCCCAAGCGATAAAGCACGAGATAGAAATCCCTGTGTTTGCTCCACATCAATCAACTGCTGTTCTCGAGCTAAACGCACACAACAACCATGCAAATAACCTTGCATATGTTCCAACTGCAATAACTGATGTAAGGTCTCTTGCCAGAGCCGTAACAATTCATCTTGTTGTAATTGTTCTAAAAGCTCATATAAAGTTTGTAGTTGTTGGGCAAATTGCTGAGCCATTTCGGCATTCAGTTGTACACAATAACTTGGCAAACTCAACATCAAACGAATCGCTAAATGTTCTACCACTTGATGTAAATGTTGCATTGAAAATTGGCGCACACTGCCATAACGAATTGCCGTAATAAGCGGCTTTAATGTTGCCAAAATAATGCTTGGGTCTTGATGCTGAGTGGTGAGCTCATTCAATTTATCCAAAGCCAAATTTAGGCTTTGATCCAAACCAGACAATAAAATGCTCTCGATCAGTTGCGCAATTTGCGCCACATCTTCACATTGTCTAATCTGATGTTCGACATAACTTTGTGTGGCAAGATGAATGCTATTTCCCCACAACGACATTTCATTCAGATATAAACTAGTTTCAGGCTGCCAAGACAACTGCCAAACTTCTTTAAAGTTACCTTGCTTTGAGCCTGCACCAGCTAACTCTGCCCAAGCGAGACCCAGTAATTTCACGCAATGTAAAAATTGACTTTTTGCCAAGTCGAAGGCTTCACGTAAATCCAGACTAATGTCACGATGCGGTGCTTCGAGTTTCAAGCGAAAATGCTTTACTTGCTGTAAAAAGTCTTTTTGAATGGGCAATTCAATCAACTCATCAGGCACTTGCCCCAATTGCTCGTCTTCAAGCAATTTAGCTAAAATCGGTTGCGGAATATCTAAGCCGTGATTTAAGACCGAACGAATTGCCTCAAATAAATCTTCCAAATCAGGAATACGTCGTCCACGTAATTGCAATAAAGATTGAATCAGTTGTACCGCATCAATAATCTGAGCACTAGAAGCATCATGACCTGCTTGGCGTAAGGCATGGGCAAATTTGCTTAACCAATCAATCGTAATTTTTTCGCCATCAACCTCTGCATCTAAGGCTTGTTGGTAATGCTTCCAAAGATGGGTATACCATCCAACCGCTTGTACACCTGCACCATAGCCATTGTCCCTGCTCAAACGCCCATGTGTCCATGCAATCCATGCAGCATCAACTTTGACTTTAGGTAAGCCTTTGAGCAAGGTGGTATCTGCTTTATTTTGCGCTTTTAAATCCGCCAATACAGGTGCATGCCATGCACCACAAATCACCACAATATTTTGGTAGCCTTGCTTTTGTGCCTGCTTGATCACTTTGCGCATGTAGGCTTCGCGATACTGCTCTAGCAGTTGGTCTTCACTACTATAATTTTCAGGTTGCTGGCTTAGCAAATAATCACGTAAAGCTGCCATGGCATCACTAATTGCGGCAAACATTTGTCCAGCGTGTGGCTGCTGTTCGACCAAATGCTCCCAAAAACGTTCGCTGTCTTGATAGCCTGCCTGCTCTGCCAACAATTGAATTGGATCTCGGCGAATCGAAAGATAATGCTGTTCCAAATTCTGTTCTGGCTCAACATCACCTTGCTGATTAGACTCAATCTCTTGCTCGTCTGCTGAAGCTTGCTGTAAACGTTGCTCTGCCCATTGTTTTTCCAACGCAAAACGATGTTGCAAAGGCAGATCCATAAACTCTACTGCAATTTGCTGACGCAACGCATATTGCAAAGCTTGCCACTCAGGCGAAAATTCAGCAAAAGGATAGAATACTGCCTGTGATCGCACTTCTTTTTGTACAGGGGTATTCAACAACAACGCCACAGGCGGCTTAAAATCTGCATGTTGCAATTGAGCAATGACTGCATTGGCATCAGGTGGTCCTTCAATCAAAATACAATCAGGTTGAATCGAAGCCAAAGCATTACAGACACTACGCGCCGAACCTGGCCCATGATGACGAATACCGAGAATATGCAGCATTTTTTATCCTTTATTCCGATCACAGCTTCTCCCTTTCAAGGAGAAGATTGGGATGAGGTTTTTATTATTTGGTTTTATTCTAAATCACGACAAGCACGATACAGGTCTTGCCAACCCTCACGTTGTTTAATCACCGTTTCAACATATTCTTTCCAAGGTACGATATCTTGCACAGGATCTTTTAATACTGCACCTTGCAGACCTGCCGCCAACTCATGATCAGTGAGATTGCCCGAACCAAAATGCCCTGCCATCACCCAACCATGACTCATCACTGAAATGGCTTCAGCCGTTGATAAAGTTCCTGTGGTGGTTTTGAGCTTTTGCTTGCCATCTAAGGTTTGCCCATGACGCAGCTCTCTAAAAATCGTCACCAGTTTTTGAATTTGAGCATCCAAAGGCTGAATCTCAGGTAGTTGTAAACTCTTGCCCAAAGATTGAACGCGTTTTTGTACGATTTCTATTTCCTCAGCAATCGTAGCAGGCGGCGGTAAAATTACCGTATTAAAACGACGCTTTAACGCAGAGGAGAGTTCATTCACCCCTTTATCACGATTATTGGCGGTGGCAATCACACTAAAACCTTGTACCGCTTGATACTCAATTCCTAACTCAGGAACAGGTAAATTTTTCTCTGAAAGTAAAGTAATCAACGTATCTTGTACATCGGCAGGAATACGAGTCAGTTCCTCCACACGTGCGATCTTGCCTTCTTGCATCGCACGTAACATCGGGCTTTTCACCAAAGCATCTTCACTCGGACCTTTGGATAAAAGTTGGGCATAATTCCAACTATAACGTAGAGTATCTTCGCTCGTACCTGCCGTACCTTGAATCAATAAAGCACTATTACCTGAAATCGCCGCTGCTAAATGTTCTGATACCCATGATTTTGCTGTGCCTGGTACGCCTAATAACAACAAGGCACGATCAGTCGCCAATGTCGCAACAGCAATTTCCATCAAACGGCGATTACCAATATATTTTGGTGAAATTTCTGTTCCATCTGGCAGTGTTGTACCCAATAAGTAATCTACGACTGCTTTAGGCGAAAGTTGCCATTGTGGAGGTTTTACTAAACTGTCATGTGCTTTTAATGCATCTAATTCATGAGAAAACTGTTGTTCTGCACGCGCACGTAAAACTTGTTGAGACATGTTGATTATCCTAATTTATGATTTCTTGATCATTAAGCAATAAGTTTTTGTTTGTACTGATTCAATTGAATGAGCTGTTTCCATTCAGAAATAGAAAAAAGAGCTTGTAAACTACTGATGTCGATTGGATAAGCTTGCAAAATCAACCATTGAGCCTGCTCTTTTAATAGTGCAAATTTCTTCTGATCCTGCTGCAAATCTAAGTTCGCATATGCATGTTGTAATAATACGACTGCCATTTCTGAGATATTTTGAACATCATGCAGCGCCTTAGCACGCTGAAACAACAACCAAAAATGTTCTAAATCTTGATTTTGGTAATGGGATTCAAGTTGCTTTAATAACAATCCAGTTGCTGGTTCTTGGTCTAGCAAAGTAAAGAATAACTCACGTTCAAACATGTTCCCACTTGATGTCGTTACAGCTTCACACCATTTGACTTGATGTTGGTAAAACCATAAGGCTAAATCATGTCGTTGCTCTCGATAACAACACACAATAAACGCACTCCAAAGTGAATCTTTTTGCTGTGAATGCAATGAAAGTAAATGATCCCAAGTACCAAATAATTCTAACCAATACGCAAGTGGCAATTGGATTAAAATTCTTTTGAGATAAAGTACACCCTGTGAACTTGCACAAAATGCCTGATAAGCTTGCTCGACTTGAGCACTTTGGTAAGCTGTTTTTAAACTTTTACGACTTTCAACCAAATTAGCTTCTCGATCAAAAAAGCCATAATCATTGAGTGCATCATCTTGATCTAAGTTAATGTTGAATTTAACTTTTTTAGCTTGGGTATCGTAGCTCAAACACGCACGCATTAACGCCATAACTTCGTTATAAAGTGCATTATCTTGATAATATAAATAGAAAGCTAATGCAGCATTACTACTTACTGTCGCTGCATTCTGTGGTTCTAATGTTTTTACATGCTGGTATAAAGCTTCAAATTGAGTGACTGGCATGTTATACATCACAAGACTTTCAGCATGACTTTGCAAATGATTTCTCTGAATCGATTGTGACCAAAACTCTGCTATATGTTGATGAATAAAGTTCGGCAATTGACCACATAATTGGCTCATCAACAAAGACCATTCGCTACTTTTTGATTTTTGTAATTGACGGATCAAGGGCGCTGCGTCTTGTTGCTTCACATATTTCCACACCCTTTTTGCATCATCCAAACGCGTTGTCACATCGCCCTGAAATGCAAACTCTGGTAAGACTGATGCCAATAACACTGGGCTTCGACATAGTGGTAAAACTTTCAACACCAAATAACGAGGAATCACTCGCTGCTGTAGTTGAGCAAGTTTGAAAATTTGAATAACCCAATCTTGATATAAAAATGGCGACTCTTGTGCAACAACCCATTTCAAAATTTGCACAAGTTGATTATCCAATTGCTTTTCATTTTCTATCTGATCATTCTCAGCAATATTCTTTTGTAAGGTTTCAGATACACCTTGTGCTTGATAACCTGCTTGTTGCATCAGCACCCAATATTGATTCAAGACCAATAAATCTTGAGCTGAATCAATCTGTTTAGGTGCATAGACTTGCAATTCATTCGGTACTTTTACAGTCTGTTTAAACTGCTGCCCTAGCGTCAGTTTGAGTAATAACTGCTGATTAAACTCACTGTATGATGTGCTTAAAGACATTCAAAGTGCCCTCCTTGCCAAATACTCACCAGTTTAAGTTGCAATCCATTCCATTCAACGCCTGCACTAAATGGCTCATTCCCCACTAAAAACCATAACTCAACAAATTGTTTAATCTCAATTTCACACATTTTTTGATCCTGATCGACCAAATAAATTACTTTATCCTGCTTGACCAAACGCAATTGCTCTAGCCAGAAAAAGCGTACTAGCTGCAAAGGATATTGTTTTAATCCATTCGCATACTGAGTAAATGCTTGATCAAAATTTTCAAAGCCTTTTGGCGCAACCAGCGTTAGGCTCAAATCATTGAATGACATTAAATTATCTTCTAAACGAAGACGTTGTTGGCTTACCACTGGATAAAGTTTGGCATTTAGAGCCAGTTGTTTTTGGAAAGGCAACGTTAAGCCAAAGTTCGAATAAGGTGGAATTTCAAAATCTAATAGCAAATAGTCGCGTAAATTTTGACTATCCCACAGCCATTGACGACGATAACGTCCACGGGTATTGACCAACTCCTGAGTTACTTGTCCTAAGGCATAAATATGAAGTATCTGAGCGGATATGTTATCCCACGCATCAGTTGGTAAATTCACACCAAAAAGCTGTTTTAATTCTTCATATAGTTCTGGTTTGAGCTGTTGACGGTTTTGCCATAAATGAACGGCTGTTTGTAATTTAGCTAACCAAAATGAACTCTGCATTTGCCAATTGCTTTGATACAGCGCACTCGAAAACTCATCTAAATAACTAACTAAACCTGCAACTTGAGCATCGACCAAACGACTTTGAATATCGCGGAACTTTTCATGTTGTTGCTGACGTAATCTCCCAAGCCCCATCGTGACAATATCATTCAACCATGTTTGTAATGCCTCAATGCCTGCATCCATTTTTTTCTCACGTGCCAATTGGCGTTTCGCACGTGCTTCTTCATCAATCGGTTTATCAATCTTGTTTTCTTTCTTTTCAAGTGTTTTAGTTTTTTTATCTCGCCATTTTTGTACTCGATCAGGTATGCTTTGTTCATCTGATTGCACAGTAAATTTATCTTGATACTCGGTATAGACAAACAATAATGCTAAAGCATGTTTACAAGGTCGTTTAAAACTTGGACAACTACATTCGCATTTAAGTTCAGGTAAAAAAACTGCGCTTTGATAAATCGCACTACCCTGAATTTCTCCCCAAATCCACTGATCAGTCGAACCCGAGATATTGTTCCATGCTTCAAATTTTGCGAGTTTCTTGGCTGATTTTGCCGAACTTGCATCTGGAATAATTTGCTCGACTTGATCAGATTGAATCGTCAGCAACATAGTTAACCCTTTAAAATAATTCTAAGTTTCAGTATTTTTAAATTGTACGCTTGAATGAAATATAACGTTTTTTGTTTAGTTTTTATATCATTTAATCTGACATAGCGACATTTTATGTCGTAGATAATTATAGGTATAAAAAAACTGTCTTATGGCTACATAAGACAGTTCTATCAAAACTAAATTATTTATCTAAAATAGCAAATAATTCTTTTTGAACTTCTTCGATTGCACGTAAGCCATTCAATTTATCATAAGTTGGTGCATCTTCACCTGAAGCAGCACGACCTTGATAAAAACCTACTAATTGTTCAGTTTCACTATGATATGAACCTAAACGCTTACGAATCGTTTCTTCTTGATCATCTGGACGTTGTACCAAGTCTTCACCAGTTTCATCATCCTTACCTTCTACTTTAGGTGGATTATAAACAAGGTGATAAACACGACCAGAAGCTGGGTGCTGACGACGACCTGAAAGACGTTGAACAATCTCTTCATCCGGAACATCAATTTCGATCACATGATCAATTGAAATACCCGCCGTTTCCAAAGCTTCGGCTTGTGGAATCGTACGTGGGAAACCGTCAAAAATACAACCGTTCACACAATCTGGTTGAGCAATACGCTCTTGAACCAAACCAATAATGAGTTCGTCTGATACTAAACCACCAGACTCCATAACACTTTTAGCTTTAAGACCTAGTTCAGTTCCTTCACGAATTGCAGCACGGAGCATATCACCGGTTGAAATTTGTGGGATATTGTAGCGCTTACAGATCAACTGAGCTTGAGTACCTTTACCTGCCCCAGGTGGTCCGAGTAAAATAATGCGCATAAAAGAACATCCTCATTTAAAAACAATAAATCTTAAATTGAGCAATATGATACAGATTTATTGCTCAACCAACATCAAATTAATTATAAGAAAGCAACAAATAAGTGGATTAAACCTGCAAAAAAACCAGTCACACCACCCAATACAATTAGGATCCACTCATCTTCTTGGAACGCAGGTCGCAATAAATTCTGGAACTCTTTCGGTGTTAGTTCACGGATGCGGTCTCTAAACATTTGAAAGATCTTCTGCGCACGACTTGCATTCAGAGCTGGGTCACATACTGGACCCATAGTAATTTCAATTGAGCGATCAATCAAGTCGGTCTTGAGTCTAGCATATTCTCTTGGCCCTAATGAAAGTTGCAGTGAAGTTCTGACCAATGGAGTTTCCATAATTTCATTAATATGGCGCTTGACAATCCGACGAGTTTTATCTTTTTTACTACCATACATCATTTCAGTCATGATGGATTTCAGAGTAATTAAATCTTCAGTTACCACGCTTGCAAATACATCTGAAACTTCCTCTTGGCGTTTCATAAATGCACCTTGAACGTTATATGTACCAATCCTTAGCACAGGAACGATCCATGGAAACTTACGGTCTTTGGTCAAACGGAAAATCTGTGGGTAACGGATATAATGCGGTTCAATTGGGTTAAATACCATCCAAATCGCAATCCAGTTTGTTAAAAAGCCCCAGATTGATGCCCAAAAAGGAACGGTCCAATGCCACGGTACCACAAACCAAACGATCATTTGGAAAATCCCAAAGAACATTCCAATTAACGCACTGATATGCCAAATAAAATTAATTTCTTTCTGACCAACTTTAAGGAACATACGTACCATTAAACGGCGATCACCTTCCATTTGGCTGACCACCATTTCCCGCATGTCCACAAGTGACTCGACGTTCATGGTCAGCTCAGTCACAAGTTCTTTTAATGTATTTGGCAACTGTTTATGGGCTTGCGCATAAATTCGACGTTTAATCGAGTATGGTAAGTTCTCCCACAACACCGCATTACGATCAACCATGACTTCATCAATTAAGTGTTCAAGCTCAAAACCAACTTGCTCACCAATGATCATTGCCATATCTTCTGGATCCATTGCCTCTAAAAACTCACGCAATGAACCCAACTTAGATAATGTATTATCGGTAATGATGCCCGAAATACGCCCTGCTTTACGCGGCACAATCCCCTGCCAACCTACAGGTAATGGTCCTAAATGGAATCCCCAAAAATTAATTGGGTAAAACACCATTTTTAAAGCCATCCATACATGAGCCCATGTTACTAGGGCTGTCACTGGAATAATACTTAGGACCGCCAGATGGTCAGGCCGATTTAAAAAAATCTGCCACAATTCATTGACGTAATCAAACATGCATGACTCTCAGAATTATTGATACATTAAGACCTATAAAAGAATGAACAATCAGTCACGCCCCTATAAGCCAAAACTTAACGTGTAAGAAATCTGAAAAACAGGCTCTGCTTTTTTTACAGTCTTCCCATTTCCATCTTCTATCTTGTCACGCAGTCCCGCTCCCACACTAAATGTACTAATTCGGTCACTATTCAACCAAACAAATGCTAAATCAGTACCAACACCTAAATTCCCTTTTTGTTTACCGCCATAGTTTTTACTATCTATATGACCAGCATAAAGACCAAGGTAATAACCATTTTTATCTGTACCTGTTAAATGATATGGATAACGAAAGCCAATTTGCGCACCAGGTTCATTATCATCATTTAAAAAAGCGCCTACTTTTGCATAAGCAATACCGTATGGATTTACCCATTCAAGATTGGCATGTAGTAATTTTTTAGTAAAACCAGCACCAATATTCCAAGTTGCTACGTCTTTTGCCCCTTTTAATTTTGCTTCAGGCATATATGGATTTTCTTCAGCATGGACAACGCCGTTGAATGCTAAAACCGCTAGTAAAAGGTAAGATTTTTTCATTATTTTCTCCATTTTCCCTAAGAGTGTATCTTAGACAATCCTATTTCAAACAGCTTCAGACTTTAACAGAATTATTTTGCATCTAATATACAAGTCCCTACAATTTTAATGTCTGCAAAGTCAAAAACTGTCGCATCATCATTCAGATGATGTATTGAAAATACTACAGTATGATCATGCAACTTACGTTAAAATAGCGCGCCTTTTATATTTTCTCCCTTGTAATTTAAGTCGACACCCTATGAAACAGCACTTTCCTTTAAAAAACATGCAGCAAGAAAAGCGCATTTACAAGGGTCGAATCTTCTTTGCTATATTAGTCGTCGCTACTTTTCTACTTTTATTAATTTGCCGTTATGCATATTTACAGATTATTCATTACGACGACTTTACAACAGCCTCTGATAAAAACCGAATTCGTTTACAGCCTCTTCCACCCGCACGTGGTTATATTTATGATCGCAATGGCGTACTCTTAGCGGATAATTATCCTGTTTTTACAGCAACACTCAGTCGTACAGATGTCACAGATATTGATGGAACCATTGCACGTTTAATTCCAATACTGAGCTTAACCCAAGAAGATGTCGATCGTTTTAAAAGTCGCGTAAAAACTGCACGTAAAACGGAAAGAATTGCCATCAAGTTAAATCTGACTGAGGCAGATATTGCGAAATTCAGCGAAGTTAAATACGACTTCCCGGGTGTGAAAATTGAAACACAAATGACACGTTACTATCCTCATGGCGAATTGTTTGCCCATGTGATCGGTTATGTGGGGCGAATTAATGACAAAGAATTAAAATCTATTGATAAAGATTTATATGCAGGTACCAACCTGATTGGAAAAATTGGTGCAGAAAAAAGCTATGAAGAGTTATTACATGGAACACCAGGTTATGAATCCGTTGAAGCCGATGCACATGGTAATGTACTCCGTCATTTAGGTCGTCAAAACCCAACGCGTGGAAATGATCTTTATTTATCGATAGATTATGGTCTTCAAACCATTGCAGCTCAACAGTTGGCAGATCGTCGTGGTGCAATTGTAGCCATGGATCCTCGAACTGGAGAAATTTTAGCACTGGTATCTAGCCCAAGTTTTAATCCAAATTTATTTGTTACAGGTATCAGTTCAAAAGATTATAGTGGTTTACGTGACAACTTAGACCAACCACTTTATAACCGTGCCGTACAAGGCGTTTATCCACCGGGTTCGACAATTAAGCCGATGTTCGGACTTGGCGGAATTCATTACGGACTCGTCGATTGGGGCACAGCAATTTCTGATCCTGGTTATTTTAATTTACCAGGAGATAGCCACCGCTTCCGTGATCATAAAAAGACAGGTCATGGTGCTGTAAATTTACATAAAGCCGAAGTTGTATCTTGTGATACCTATTTTTATATCTTGTCTTATCGTATGGGTATCGAAAAAATGAATGACTGGATGCGACAATTTGGCTTCGGCGCAAAAACAGGTGTAGATTTACCAAGTGAAAGCACAGGTTTATATCCAAGTCCAGACTGGAAAATGCGTACACGCAAATCGAAATGGTTAAAAGGTGAAACGATTTCTGTGAGTATTGGACAAGGCGCATTTACTGCTACCCCATTACAACTTGCGATGGCTGTAGCAATTACTGCGAACAAAGGCGCTCACGTTACACCTCACGTTTTACGTGATAATAAAGGCGCAAAAAAATATTCTGTGCACAATGCTCCTGACGGTAAAATTCAATTTAATGGTACAGAGCAAGATTGGCTTAACATGCATGCAGCCATGATAGACGTGATTCAATCTGGAACGGGGCGTGGTATTAAGGGCGGATTACAATATTCTATTGCAGGTAAAACAGGTACAGCTCAGGTCAAAAGTATTGCTCAGGGCAAACGTTATAATGAAGCCGCTCTTTCCTCCCGACAATGGGATCACGGTTTATTTGTTGGCTTTGCACCAGCGGATAATCCTCAAATCGCAATTGCTGTCGTTTGGGAAAATGGTAAACATGGCGGATCAGCGGCTCAACTTGCACGTCCAGTCTTTGATTACTGGCTAGTCACTCGTAAAAATAATCCTATTCGTCCAGCCAACCATCAAGTGAGTGGCGGTTTAATGACTGCTGGTATTAAGCCCGGTGAACTACCAAGTAGTTCTGATTCACCTGCATCTACACCAGCAGCAAGTTCAGTTACAACTACTACTGCTTCTCATTCTAATGATGGAGTCACTGAGTAATGAAAAATCAATTACGTATCATCGGTGGTGATTGGAAACGTAGAACGCTACCATTCGCTAGCATTGAAGGTTTACGTCCGACACCAGATCGAGTAAGAGAGACATTATTTAATTGGCTCATGTGGGATATACAAAATTCACAAGTTTTAGATTTATGTAGCGGCTCTGGTGCGCTAGCATTTGAAGCTTTATCACGCGGCGCTGCAAAAGTCGTCATGATCGAACCCAACCCGATTCAAGCTCGCTTTTTAAAAGAAAACATTCAATTGCTAAAAGCAGAAAATTGTCAGCTACTAACACTCACTGCACAGCAAGCATTAAAGCAATTAAATACTTATTTTGAGGTTGTTTTTTTAGACCCCCCCTACGACCTAGAATTATGGGAAGAACTTGCTGAATTAGCTGATCCTATTATTACGGAAAATGCCTTTATTTATGTAGAGGCAGATCGAGAATTATCTCAATTAAAACTTCCATCTAGTTGGCAAAAAATTAAAGAAACCAAAGCAGGAATTGTCAGAGCGGGTTTATACCAGAAAAAATCTTAAAAAATGCGCAACCAAAATAATCGAATTAATCGGCCCCGATCAAATGGAAAACTGGAAAGATATTCATAACCAATCCGATTATTTTTATTCAATTGATACACCATACCGTATCCAAGTGAAATCGAAAAATCATCTAAAGAGAGATTGCTCGTATCTCCCGTTAACATCTTTTGATTAAATTGATTGGTTTGGTAAGCGGTATAGTTATAAACACGCCAACGATCATCTTGGAAAAACAGATTATGCAAGATTGAATAATCTGTTTTCTCTTGCTGTGGATAGGCAGAGTCAAACATTTCTTCAGTATCATCATTGACCTCTGTAAAAAAATTATAATCCCCTGCATGACAGGCACAGGAGAAAAATAAGATAAAATAGGATAAATTTTTCATTTTTGTTTTCCCAATTATATTACATGATTAAAATCAAATATATAGAAAAAAATATGCGCTTCATCTCAAAACTGGATTTTATGCCACACTATTTAAGTCATTTAATTGCTTATATTAGACATAATTAATTTATTTACAGAATAAATTCTATATACAATAACAATCTTTAAAAATTTTTATTCTAAATATCATGAAGATCTTATGCGTGCTGATTGTGATTGCCCAATTAACAGGATGTGTATTTGGACAATCAAGTGAAGTCAAACGTGCTGAAAAATTTTTACAGCGTTTCCAGTGTAGCAACGTGGAGACCAGCCAGCTTGCCACCTCTTCCATTACCAATTTTTATCAACAGACCCTTGCCGCAAACAAGGACAAAGCCAGCACCTATATTGAACAGTATAAAAATGGTGAAGACCTGTTTGACATTCCACTCGATGAAGTTGTACAACAAAAGTACCAGCTCTATCTACAGGCTTGTCAGGCGCTTGGTGGGGTTGCAGCGTCACCTTTAATACCAGTTTCAACCGAACAATGATAAATCAACCTGCCTGATGATTTTTTCTTCTCGGATGCAGCATGATTGAAAAACAACTTGGTTTAAAACATTATATTGCGCTTGGGGTCATCGCCCTTGCCGTGGCAATTGCCAGCATACAGCCGCTTGAGCTTGAGTCCTATCTCCTGCATCAGGTGGGCACCGTGTTTATGCTGGTTGTGCTGATCATCAGCATGAAAAAAATAGGCATCAATTTTTCCAGTTTTTGCTTGTACCTGCTTTTCCTTTTCATCCATATTGTTGCGGCACATTATTTGTACTCCTATGTGCCTTACAATGAATGGTTAAAGTCCCTATTTCATTTTGACCTGAATCAGGTGATGGGCTGGTCTCGCAACATGTATGATCGACTGGTGCATTTTGCTTATGGATTATTGCTTTACCCATTTTTTCTCCGTTGTTTTCAGGTCTGGTTTCCTACCGCAAAACCATTGACTTTGTTCCTGCTGGTGATCCAGTTTGTGATGGCTTCCAGTATGCTCTATGAGTTGCTCGAATGGGGACTATCCATTGGTTTATCGCCTGAAGATGCAGAAAACTATAATGGACAGCAGGGAGATATGTGGGATGCACACAAGGATATGTTTCTGGCCACAATCGGATCAATCTTTACAGGGCTGCTCTATTTAGGCAAAAGCAAAAGAAAAGCACCTTAAACAGGTGCTTTTCTTTGATCAGGACAAATTGATTAAAAATTAGGGTCACGCATCTGAACCAACGTGCTGTTTGCCTTGGCGAGACTATCAGCGATTTTACCCATCAGCGTTGGAATCAGAGTTTCAGCCATTTGTGCCGCCTGCAACCCTAGCTTTTCACCAAAAGTTGGGCGCTTACGGGTATTGATCACATACACATCATGTTTTGGTAATAGGCTTAACAAATATTCATCAGAGGTTTGCAATTTATCAACCAGATTTAATTCACGTGCATCTTCACCGTACCAGTGCTCACCTGTTGCAACCTTAGCAACATCTAATTGTGGACGATACTTCTCAACAAAGTGCTTAAATAAAGAATGGGTTTGTTGTAACTCTTCTTCAAATTTCGCTTTACCTTCTGGCGTATTCTCACCAAACATCGTCACAGTACGTTTGTATTCGCCCGCAGTATACAGCTCGAAATCAACATTATGTTGCTTCAATAAACGATTGAAGTTTGGAACTTGAGCAACCACTCCTATCGAACCTACAACCGCAAAAGGAGCAGAAATAATTTCATTGGCAATACATGCCATCATATAACCGCCACTTGCAGCGACTTTATCCACACAAATCGTGACATTAAAACCGGCATCACGTAAACGAACCAATTGAGCAGCAGCTAGACCATAACCATGAACCATACCACCAGGGCTTTCTAAACGTACAACGACACGGTCATGCCCTGCTTTTGCAGTTGCTAAAATTAAAGTAATTTCTTCACGAATAGTATCTACCGCAGATGCTTGCACATCACCTTTAAAGTCAAGCACATAAATTTTTTGATCATTTTTTTTTCGAATCTTTGCTTCTTTAGCAAGTTGTTGAACGAGTTGTAGTAATTCCAAACGAGATGCTGTTGTTTGTGCAATTCTTTTTCTTTGTTCATTCACACGCGCATTTAAATGACTAATACGAATTTCAGCAGGAAATTTAGGTAAATGGAATAACATAAAGTAAGTGCTCTATAAGTTCGGCTTTATTCGACTAAGATGTGGCCTGTTGAATAAAAATTCAATAGTGATTTTGCAAAATAGATTCATTTTCATCTATCTCATAAAAAAAGAGCCCGAAGGCTCTTTAATTTATTCAGCAAGAATCAACCAAAACGACCCGTAATATAAGCTTCAGTCAATTGATGATCAGGCTGAGTAAAGACTTTTTCAGTTGAATTGACTTCGATCAAATCACCTAAATGGAAGTAAGCAGTACGATCAGATACACGTGCAGCTTGTTGCATCGAGTGAGTTACGATTGCAATGGTATATTGTTCAGAAAGTTCTGAAATCAACTCTTCAATTTTTGCGGTCGCAATTGGATCCAGTGCTGAACATGGTTCATCCATTAAGATGACTTCTGGACTTACAGCAATGGTACGTGCAATACATAAACGCTGTTGCTGACCACCAGATAAACCAGTACCAGGTTGGCTGAGACGATCTTTCACCTCATCCCACAGGCCTGCCTTACGTAGGCTGTTTTCAACAATTTCTTCTAAGTCATATTTATCACGTGCTAAACCATGCAGTTTTGGTCCGTAAGCAACGTTATCAAAAATTGATTTCGGGAATGGATTTGGCTTTTGGAATACCATACCCACTTGAGCACGCAGCAACACTACATCAAGATTTGGATCGTAAATATCTTGGTTATCGAGTGTTACTTTACCAGTCACGCGACAACTGTCAATCGTGTCATTCATACGGTTTAAGGTACGCAGGAATGTTGACTTACCACAACCCGATGGTCCAATAAATGCAATCACTTCATTTTGATAAATATCGATATCAATACCTTTGATTGCTTCAGTTTCACCATAATAAACATGAACATCTTTGGTACTGATTTTCACATCATTTACTTTTGGCTTTTTATTCGATGAAGCTGTTTCAAACTGAGAAACAAACGCAGTATTCGATTGCTGAACTGGCGCTTCAGATGAAGTAAATTCTGTTTGCTGTGGATTCACTGACTTATCCTTTTCTACGGCGTTCATAATATCAATCGTATTCATTGTACTCTCCTCAACTACCAACGCACTTCAAATTTCTTACGAAGCCAAATTGCAAGGCTATTTAAACCAATCATTAATGCAAGTAACACAATAATCGCAGCAGCAGTACGTCCTTCAAAGAAGTTACGTAACTCATTTCCCTGCCATAAATAAACTTGTACAGGTAAGGCTGTTGCCTGATCCAGTGGCGTAGCTGGAACACTCGCAACGAAAGCACTCATACCAATTAATAGTAATGGTGCGGTTTCACCCAAAGCATGTGCAACACCAATAATTGATCCTGTCATGATACCCGGTAATGCCAATGGTAATACGTGATGGAACACTGTTTGAACTTTTGATGCACCTAAGCCAAGCGCTGCCTGACGAATTGAAGGTGGCACAGCTTTTAATGAAGCACGTGTGGTAATAATCACGGTTGGTAAAGTCATGAGACTGAGTACCAGACCACCAACCAACGGTGCAGACAATGGTAAATGCATCCAACCAATAAAAATCGCCGCGCCGAGTAGACCAAATACAATCGAAGGTACAGCAGCCAAATTGTTGATATTGACTTCAATGATGTCAGTCATGATGTTTTTAGGCGCAAATTCTTCAAGATAAATCGCACTTGCAACCCCGATTGGAATTGAAATCAAGATTACAATCAACATCATGAATAACGAACCCATAAACGCGCCCGCTAAACCACTGGTTGCTGGTGAGCTACGAGAGTCTGGACTGATAAATAAATTCGTATTAAATGTATTTTCAATAATACCATTTGCTTTTAGTTTATCTGCAAGTTGACGAACTTCTGGATCAAGCTGCTGTTGGTCATCTGGTAAAGAACGATCAATATTACCTGCTAACCACACATCCACATTGGCGTCCGCTAAGAATTTAATCTCTTCTTTAGTACCAATTAATGCTGGATTCTCAAGCACCATGTCACGTAAACGATAGGCTTCTGAACTCGTGTACAAACTATTCAAATAATCACGTTGTGACTCAAGTGCTGGATCTTTAGCCACAATACCATTAACAATAAGTGCGTCCCAATCCACCATGCCCATTTCAGTTTGCCAAGCCACAAAGCGCTCTTCAAAATGAGCAGGTGTCTCACCAGCAGTCTGCTTTGGCTTTGCTCCTACATTAATAATTGCAGGATCAAAATACACAGGAACGGTCATACTATTTTGCCAAAATGAAGGCAAACCTTTTGCTAAAATACTAACGAACAGTAAAGCAACAAATGCAAGACCAATCATCACCGCAGAGAAACCTGCAAAGCGAAATGCCTTTTCTTTACGATGACGCTTTGCTAGAGAGCTTTGAATGATTGCTTTACGCTGCTCACGTTGTTCAGCAGCTACTTGTGGATCAAATACGTTCTGATCCAGAGGAGATGTATTTGAACTCATTCGTATTGCTCACGATATTTGCGCACGATATATAGTGCAATAATGTTTAAACCCAAAGTAATCACAAACAAAGTTAAACCAAGTGCAAATGCCACTAATGCTTGTGGACTCGCAAAATCTGTATCACCAGTTAACTGTTTAACAATGGTTACAGTCACTGTTGAAACCGCTTCAAATGGATTTGCATGCAATAATGGACTGTTCCCTGCTGCAAGTACCACAATCATGGTTTCACCTACGGCACGAGACACTGCAAGTAGAAATGCCCCTGTAATACCCGGTAATGCTGCTGGTAATACAACTTGGCGAATCGTTTCTGATTTGGTTGCACCTAAACCCAATGAACCATCACGTAACGCGCGAGGAACTTGAGTAATAATGTCATCTGAAAGCGATGAAACAAATGGGATGATCATAATCCCCATGACAAAACCCGCAGTCAGTGCACTTGTTGCATTAATATCAATACCAACACTTTCACCAATCATTTTGAAGAATGGACCAATGACCATTAAAGCAAATACACCATAAACGATGGTTGGAATACCCGCTAATACTTCAATTGTTGGTTTTGCCCAAGAGCGTAAGTTTGGAGATGCATATTCAGCTAGATAAATCGCAATCATCAATCCCACTGGTACTGCAACTAATAACGCAATACCACTGACCATTAAAGTACCCCAAATTAATGGCAAGATACCGTAACTTCCCTCTGCATTACCTGACGTGCTAAAACCTGGATTCCATTCTGTGCCAAAGAAAAAATCTGCTGGACTAACAAAACGGAAAAAATGTAATGCTTCACTCAACATTGACAGTACAATACCAATCGTTGTGAGAATCGCTACACCAGAACATAGGATCAAACCAACATTAATGGCTTTTTCAACATGATTACGAGCACGAAATTGCTGACTCACATGACGTTTTGCCCAAACTAAACCTGCTAAACCAGCACTAATTACGATTGCCAATTTTGCAAAAGAACCTATGGTTTCAAATTTAGCAAGTTGTTGTGCAGCTGCTAGCTCATAAGCTGCTGGATGATCTGTAACCCCAAAACCAGACGCAATCGCTTGAACACGATCGATTAAAACCTCACGGCTTGCTTCATCTAAAGTTGCACTGACCGATGCTGGAATATTGTTAAAAATAATATGTTGAAGGACACTTGGTTCGACCAAATTCCAAATGATCAAAATTAAAAAAGCAGGAACACCACACCACAAAGCGACCAACGCACCATAATAACCTGGACGTGAATGCAAAGTTGCTGAGTTGTTTCCCTTACCTGCTAGGTTACGGCTTTTGCTCAGCCCGATTTGATATGCAATTGCCACAAGGGCTAATAACACACCGATAAGTAGCAGATTCATGTAATCTCCACTGTTTTCTCAATTTTCATCATTTGAAAAAACTTAGTTAGACAAAAAGGCTGATGAACCTAAGTCGCACCAGCCTCCCTTTTAACAATATTACTTAACTGTTTTACCCGCTTTGAAATCAGCTAGAACTTTTGCACGTTCTTTATCGCTCATACTGATCAAGCCAGCTTTTTCTAATTTAGAACCTTTACCAGAAGCTTTCTTATTTAAGAAATATTCTACGTATTGCGGTAAACCTTTAATTGATTTTAAATGCTCGCCTTTCACATAGAAGTAAAGTGCACGAGATACTGGGTATTGACCACTTAAAACTGTTTTCTCAGAAGGTAATACACCATTTACTGTCGCAACACGTAATTTATCGCGGTTTTGGTCATAGAAACCTAAACCAAATACGCCCACTGCATTAGGAGAAGTTTTTAAACGAGCAAGAGTTTCTGTATAGTCACCAGCGATTTCGATTACGCGACCATCTTTACGGAATGTAGAGCACGCTTTTTTCTGAGCTTCTTTATCTAAGTTTTTGAAATAAGCAAATGATTCACAACCCGCTTCAACCATTTTTTCTTGGAACACTTCACGCGTACCATGGTTTGTTGCTGGAATAACTAAAGTAATCGGTTCATTTGGTAAGTCATCATCAATTTGGTTCCATCGTGTATATGGGTTTGGAACCAATTTACCACCTGAAGGAAGCTGTGCAGCTAATGCAGTAAATACATGTACTGGATCTAAGTTATAAGCACCCTTTCTTGAGTTAGACGCAAATACAATACCGTCATAACCAATTTTGATTTCTTGAACTTGATTTACGCCTGCTTTTTTACATGCAGCAAGCTCAGAATCTTTAATTTTACGTGAAGCGTTTGCAATATCGATGGTATTATCGCCAACACCTTGACAGAATTGCTTTAAACCACCTGAAGTACCACCTGAACCAACAACGGGTGCTTTAAATTGCGGGAAGGTATTCCCAAAGTCTTCAGCAACAATACTTGCATATGGTAATACAGTTGAAGAACCAGCGATTTGAATCGTATCACGAGCTGCATTCGCAGTTGTTGCTACGGCTACTCCAGATACAGCTAATGCAATTGCGATATGACGTGGATTTAAGCGCATTCTGTTTTCTCTCATTTATACAATTTGATTTACAACTCTTTTTAATTCAAGTGTTGTACTTTAGTTAACTGCATTTTGAGGAGATAATATGACAATTAAGTGACAACTTTATGACGCTTTTATGATGATCATTTTTTATTTGAAAATTTTCAGTCATAAAGAAATGAATTTTTTGATAAAAATAGCAAAAGAAAATTATCTTAATGATTGTAATTTATAATTTTTTACTTAAAACACGACATATAAGAAATCAAACTAGAAATACAAATTTGACAGCCTTAGTAATGAAAACTATATGACAAATGTCTATGTAATATTAGTTTTAATCCGTCGACTTGGTTCTAAATGAAATAAAATCAGGTTTCCAATAGCCATTTACACGTCTATCTAAAGCTATTCCGAAAATTACTTGAGATTAAATGAAAGGTATATTCATATGAACTAAATCTTTCTAAGCTCAATCTCACAGACTAAAAAATAAAAAAGGCACATGAATGTGCCTTTCTCTTAGAAAGCAAATCGATTAGTCAATCGCTGGAACATAAGTTCCTGCAGCAATTGCATCTTTAATACGATCAGCCTCTGCCAACACAAGTGCAAGCAAGTTTTGAACGTTTTCAAGCGTTGCAACTGGGCTTAAAGTGGTCATCTTCAATGATTGAACATTACCCACTTTGGTTACACCAATATTCGCTTCGCCACGAGCAAACAATTCATCTGCCACGTTTTGGTTTAAGCTATCGATAAATTCAGCAGGATAAGCTTCTGGTACTACACGGAACAGAACTGAAGCGAATTGTGGTTCAACCAACAATTCAAGACCCGCTGTTGCTTTAATATAGTCAGCAACTTCACGTGTAAGTTTCACACCATGATCAATCATTGAACCATAAAGCTCTTCGCCTAATGCTTCAACTGTCATCCATAATTTCAATGCATCGAAACGACGTGTCGTTTGTAATGATTTAGATACAAGGTTAGGTACACCATGTTCTTCATCATAAGCAGAGTTTAAATATTCTGCTTCATAATGCATAAAGCGATAGTTTGCTTCGTCTTTCAACAAGAAAGCGCCACAGCTAATGCTTTGGAAATAATGCTTATGGAAATCAAGTGTGATTGAGTCGGATAATTCAATACCATCTAACATTGCACGATGGTCATTGGAAAGAATCAGTGCACCACCCCAAGCCGCATCAATATGCATCCATGAACCATACTTGGTGGTAATTTCACGGATCTTCTTAAGCGGATCAATCGCACCCGCATCGGTTGTACCTGCTGTCGCTACCACACATGCTACGATTTTGCCTTCAGCCTGAAGATGTGCCATGGTTTTTTCTAGCGCATCTACATCCATCTGTGCATTTTCATTCACAGGAACAGTGACAACAGACTGGAAGCCCATACCCATCATTGCCATGTTCTTTTGCACAGAGAAGTGTGCATTTTCAGAACAAATGACTTTGACGTTTTTCATTGCTTCTGCAGGAATACCATCACGCTGAACTGACCACGGCTTGCCGTTTTCGTCTTGCCAGTTTTTTGAGATGCACCAGTCACGCGCCAGTAACACACCCATCAAGTTTGACTGTGTACCACCAGAAGTGAACACACCTGCTTGACCTGCGCCATAGCCCACTTTTTGGCGTAACCAATCAATAAGTTGAACTTCCATCAATGAACCCGCAGGGCTTTGATCCCAGGAATCCATAGATTGGTTGGTTGCATTGATTAACACTTCCGCAATTTGGCTCATCACCATCGTTGGGCAATGCAAATGTGCAAGTGAGTGTGGATGATGTACTTTTAAACTTTTGTTGAGGAAAAGCTCAACCATACGTTGTAATGATTGTTGTACACCTAAACCTTCTTTTGATGGATTAAAAGAAATTGCTGCACGCAAATCTTTAATACTTCCACCTGTGTACATTTTATCATTTTGCAACCATGCTGAAACGGCTTTAACCGCTTCGCCCATTGCTGACTGATAGTCAGCAATGGATTGTGCATCATTGCAGAGTAACGCTTTACGATGTTCTGCAAAATCAACCATGGATTAGCCTCGTACTGCTTTTAAAGCTTCTGCAATCGCTTTTTTGAAGCGTGCAACCACTTCAACACATTCATCTTGATTGATGATAAGTGGGCAAAGTAAACGAATTACAGTACCGTTACGACCACCTTTCTCAAGCAATAACTTGTTGTTGAAACACGCGGTTTGAATTGCCGCAGCCAATTGTGCATCAGCAGGAAGTGAACCCATATGGTCAGCTGGTTTACGCTCATCAACGATTTCAACGCCGATCATCAAACCACGACCACGGACATTACCGATACATGGGAATTCTTGAGCTAACTTTTTGAATTCAGCTTGTAAGAAGTCACCACGCTCTTGCGCATTTTGAGCTAGGTTTTGTTCAGAAATAGTTTTTAGAACCATTAAACCTGTACCCATGGCCAACTGATTGCCACGGAACGTACCCGTGTGACCTGCTGGCTGCCAAGCATCAAACTTACGCTTAATACCAAGCACGGCTAATGGTAAACCACCACCTACAGCTTTTGACATCACCACAACATCAGGCTCGATACCTGCATGTTCAAAGGCAAACATTTTACCTGAACGTGCAAAACCAGCTTGAACTTCGTCTAAAATTAAAACGATGTTGTGCTTTTCAGTCACTTCACGAATTTTTTGTAACCACTTAACAGGTGCAGTTACGACACCGCCTTCTCCTTGAATTGCTTCAAGAATCACAGCAGCAGGTTTCGTTACACCACTTTCAACATCTTCGATGAAATTTTCAAAGAAGTAAGTCAAAGCATCAACACCCGCTTCACCACCTAAACCAAGTGGGCAACGATACTCATGTGGATATGGCATAAACTGAACGCCAGGCATAAGACCATTCACGGCATTTTTAGCACTCAAGTTACCTGTCATAGACAATGAACCATGAGTCATACCGTGGTATCCACCTGAAAAACTGATCACAGAACTACGACCAGTATATGTTTTAGCGAGTTTAATCGCCGCTTCTGTAGCATCTGCACCAGATGGTCCACAGAATTGTAGGCAATATTCTTCTTTACCGCCTGGCAAGTAAGCCAAAAGTGCTTCAGTAAAAGCATCTTTTAAAGGAGTCGTTAAGTCTAAAGTATGCAAAGGCAAGCCACTTGCCAATGTATCTTGAATACTTTGAATCACCGCAGGATGATTATGACCTAAAGCCAATGTTCCTGCCCCAGCTAAACAGTCGAGGTATTGAGTACCCTCAACATCTGTAACCCAGCAGCCCTGTGCTTTCGCTATCGCTAACGGTAATTTACGTGGATAACTACGAACATTTGATTCCATCTGACTTTGGCGAGTCAAATAATATTCGTTGGATGCATTAGCGGCAGGGTTTACGGAAGTAACGCTCATATCGAATTACCATCTCTGATATGGGTAAAAGAAATAAGTCTGGTGACTTGCGGTCGTTTGACTCGGTGCTTTTTAGAATCTAGTGCAGACACAAGGTTTTATATCTTTCAACTAGGTGCGAGATGATACCTAATTTTGAAATAAAATAAACTCTTTTTATGCCTGACATTCATCTAATAGTATTGAAAAAATGCTTCATTCCAATAACTATGATGAATTATCATCATACTATGTGACAAGCGAAAGAAAGTAAGCTTTTTTTAACAGCCTTAATTTTTTTAGATAAATGGTCAAATACTTAAAGTTAGTTATTTAATTTTAAATATTTTTTAATTAATTTTCCTGTTGCAAAACACTGTTAATATATTACAAAGACACCACAAAATCTGCAGAAGTTCAACATCAGTTCTTTTTAATATGAAAGTTGTAAAAATAAATGTTTAATACCAAATTTTAAGGAATTTTTTATGCGTACTTTAGCACTTACAACATTAATGATCGGAGCTGCACTTAGCCCAAGCCTTTTTGCTCATGAGACTGAAAACTTGAACTATAATATTGTGAATATCCAAGCAGATGCAGCACGCCAAGTTGCCAATGATGAAATGCGTGCTGTGCTTTATATTGAAAGAAGCAATAAGCAACCCGCAGAGCTTTCGAATCAAATCAATCAATTAATGAATCAAGCGCAAGCTATTTCACGTAAATACACACAAGTAAAAGTCGAAACAGGTGCTCAAAGCACTTACCCTATTTATGACAATGATAATAATAAGTTAAAAGAATGGCGAGCGCGCGCAGAAATCCAAATTGAAAGTAAAGACTTTAAAGCAGCAAGCCAGTTGATTAGTGAACTTCAACAGAGCTTTCAGACTCAATCGATTAGTTTTAGCGTATCTGACGAACAACGTAAAAAAGTTGAAAATGAACTGATGATTGAAGCTTCTAAAAACTTTCAGCAACGTGCACAAGCGATTACTCAGGCTTGGAATAAAACGCAATATAATCTGGTCAGTTTAAACCTGAATACCAGCAACTACTTCCCACAACCGATGATGCGTGGCGGTATGGCAAAATTTGCGATGGCTGAGGCAGCTCCAGCACAAGACATGGCGGCTGGTGAATCGAAAATTACTGTCAGTGCCAATGGGTCGATTCAGTTTAAATAAAATCGTAGGAGCGTATCGCATACGCTCCCCTAACATTTATTTTTTTAACGGCAAGGCATATTTAAAAATACGTCCGACAACTTCACCAAATTGCTTTACAAAGCTGGCATTGTTGTAATTCAAACCATATTTTTTACAAACCACTTCAACTTTCGGTGCAATTTGACGATAGCGGCGAGCGGGAATATCTGGGAACAAATGATGTTCAATTTGATGGCTCAAATGTCCCGTCAAAATATGAAATGCTTCCGAGCCAGTCAAATTGGATGAACCACGAATCTGGCGCATATACCAATGCCCACGGCTTTCATCTTGCAGCACTGTTTTAGGAAACACTTCTGCATCTTTGGTAAAGTGACCACAGAAAATAATACTGAATGTCCAGATATTCCGAATACCATTGGCAACCAGATTTCCAGTAAAAACAGGGATTGCCGATGGCCCTGCAATCAATGGGAAAAACACATAATCTTTAAAAAGTTGCTTCGCTATTTTTTTCTGTGCTGGTTGCCATTCTCGTTTAAATTGCGTCATTGATTTACGCTTATAAATCACTTTGCCGAGTTCAAGATTTTGAATCGCAACTCCCCACTGGAATAATAAGCTGAATGGCACAATATAAATCGGTTGAATTAAAGTAAACTTTGTCCAACGTTGTTCGGGAAATAAACGAAATACACCATAACCCACATCATCATCCATACCTTTCACATTGGTATAAGTATGATGTTTGTAGTTATGCGTTTGACGCCAATTATCTGAGGTTCCAACGGTATCCCATTCGTAAGTCTGACCATTAAATTTTGGATCATTCATCCAGTCATATTGTCCATGCATCACATTATGACCTAACTCCATGTTTTCCATAATTTTGGCAAAACCCAATAGCCCCGTTCCTAACAACCATGCTGGTGGAAACCATCCTGCAAACAACAAAGCTCGTCCGAGTAAGCTGCTATAACGGATTGAGGAATAAACACGGCGAATATACTTCGCATCTTTTTCGCCTAAGTCATCTAATACTTCTTGCTTGATCTGATCTAATTCTCGAGCAAAAGCTTCTAATTCTGAAGCAGTTAAATCACGATTTTTAGGATTTTTAAAATATTCAATTTTAACAGGCATATTCATAATTAATTTCTCATTTATAGATCAATCACTAGATCAGACTGAGCGGAATTTACACAAATTTTTAATAGTTGAGCTGGTTCATGATTCGCTGAACCATTCAACAAATTCTTCGTTGAGCCTTGCGCTTTAGTGCAGGCGCATTTATTACAAATGCCCATACGACAACCATGATTAGGTTTAATCCCTTGATGTTCTAAACTAAAAAGAATGGATTGCCCTTTAGGTATCGCAACCGTTTTGTTCGATTGAGTCAATCTCACATTTATAAAACCAGTTTCCGAAGCATCCACATCAAATTGGCTTAAACTAAAAGCCTCAGTTTGAAGCAAAGCAGCACAAGAAAATAATTTTTCTGCTGTACTCACAAAACCCGATGGACCACAGGCATATACAGTGGTTTCATTTAAAGCTGAAATTTGATCAACATAACTCTGGTTCAAACGTTGATCTTGTTCTTGGGTATAAAAAATTTGATAACTGAAATGAGGAAAGTTTTCCGCTGTTTCTTTGAAATATTCAGCATAGGCTGCATCGGCCTGAGTTTTCACCCAATACATCAACTGTACAGATGTCGTCGAAAACTGTTTGATTTGACTCAAACTTTCGATCAGGCTCAGCATCGGCGTAATGCCGCTACCTGCTGCAAGTAATAACAGGTTAGGAGTTTGAATATGCTGCTGCATATCGCCATAAGGTTGCCCTAAATAGACAATATCCCCTACTTTAGCTTGCTCAACCAACCATGAACTCACCAAACCTTGATCAACTTTTTTGACAGTTAAACAGAGATGATCTGCATCTAATTGCATCAAGCTATACGTGCGTTCGTAATGACGCCCTGCTATTTCAACAGTGATAGGATGATGTTGTCCTGCTGCGCCGCGTTGTACATGACGATTGCATTGCAGAATAAGACTTACCGTATCTTTAGCTACCGTTTGTTTTTTTACAACTTTAGCGAGTGATTGATTCAAAGACCACAGTGGATTGATTTTTTGTAGCCAAAAATTGGCATCATGGTTCGTAATTACGCTTTGGGCTATTGAATTGAATAGAGAAATTCTCTTTTCGACTGCTTGCATGAGCGGGAACTCTGATCATTTTTAATTATTATACATATGTATATATATTTGTATATATATTCGTATAGGAATTTACATTTCCCAAGTAGTCAGACAATCGCTATAATCCCGAGTAGCTTACTTATATTTTGAAAATAATGGTTCAATCTTCTACTTTTTTACCGCTCGGTCATGACTCACTAAATGAACAAGATGTCATTGCTATGAAATCTCCTGTACGTTCGGTTGGTAGAAAAGCAACCATTACCAAAGAAGAACTTTTTCAGGCGACACTGAATTTAATTGGCCCACAAAAAAGTATTGCATCTTTGAGCTTACGTGAAGTAGCACGTGAAGCAGGCATTGCACCGAATAGTTTTTATCGACATTTTAAAGATATTGATGAACTAGCTATCGCTCTCATCGATCGTGCAGGTTTGGTATTACGTAAAATCATTCGCGAAGCGCGTTTGCAGGCATCTATGCAGCAAAGCATTATTCGAAGTTCAGTTGAAGTTTTCATTCAACAGCTCGATGCCGATGAAGGTTATCTCAGCTTATTATTACGCGAAGGATATACGGGCTCAACCTCATATAAACTCGCTGTAGACCGTCAGCTAAATTTCTTTCAGCAAGAATTACAAGAAGACCTGATTCGCCTAGAACAAATGAATAATAGTAAAATCAGTCATGCTGACATTGCAGCTAAAGCGATTACCCAATTGGTATTCAATATGGGTGCAAAAGTGATTGATTTACCTGCTGAACAACGAACTGACGTTGCAGAGCAAACCATGGTAATGATTCGTATGATTTTAGAAGGTGCCCGTCATTTCGATAAAATGGAAATTGATTAAGCAATTTCATCAGCATAGACTATCTTCATTTGGGATATATCTTTGTCATTTATCATAACTATAAGCAAATTTAGGCATACAGATCATGATCCTTCTCAATGACCGTCAAAGTATCATCGCCAGTTTTATTCTGATGTTTTTATTTTTAATGATGGTCATTCCCCTGCATTTGTTGCCTAGTTTTTTTGCAGGTTTCTTGATTTTCGAAATTATTAACAGTCTAAGCTCAATTGTTGAAAAACATATTGATGGACAACGTGCGCGTATCTTTATCAGTATTATTCTTGGAATTTTGACCACATTTTTGATTGGATTTTTTATTACTAGTTTAATTAGCTTTGTGATCTATGATTTAAAAGGAACAGGTCTTAACTCGTTTAACTTTAAGATTGATCAAACTCTCATTAAATTCCAAGCTGAAATGAGTCAATATGTCCCTGGTTATCTTCCTCATAGTGTTGCAGATATCAAGAATCAGATTTTGTCCTTCATCAAGAATAATATTTCGATTGTTAAAAATACAGGTACCGATATTCTGCATAACTTAACGACCATGCTGATCGGTTTAATTGTAGGTATCTTGGTTTCAATTCAGAACTTTAAGCAGCACGCACCACAACCTGTCTTTAAAGCTGCTATTTTACATCGTATTCAGAAGCTTTCGATTTCATTTAAAAATGTCGTCTTTGCTCAAGTAAAAATCTCTTTAATCAATACAGCACTATTTATCATTTTTGTTTTTATCGTTTTGCCTCTATTCCATATCCATTTACCTTTTGCTAAAACACTGACTATTTTGACCTTCATTTTTGGTCTTTTACCTATTATTGGTAACTTAATTTCTAATACTTTAATTATTATGGCTGGCTTAACCATTTCACTCTCAGTAGCAGCCATCGCTTTAGCATATTTAGTCATCATTCATAAACTTGAATATTTCGTAAATGCAAAAATCATTGGTACAAAAATTAATGCAAGTGCATGGGAAGTACTTTTGGCTATGCTCATTTTTGAATCGATTTTCGGATTAAGTGGCTTAATCGTTGCACCGATTTTTTACGCTTACATTAAATTAGAATGCAAAGATGCTGGTTTGATCTGAATTATATTCAGGCTATTCAGATTCAATAGATCAATTTATCATTGCGACTGATTTAGCAAAGTAATAAAAAGAAAAATGATGATAAGGAAAATTACAAAAGCCTTGCGAATTAAAACATTCATTCAGGCATTCTGCACTTAAGCTAGAACAGAATGGTTTTTATTCACGATGTTTCATTACATTATAATTGAATGAGGTAACTATGAATTCTTCAGCAGCGGCTTTGAAAGTATATACTCGTAATAATTTAGATGATTCTATCAAAGAAGCCACCGTTAAAATTTTAAATCAAATTCTTGCAAATCTTATTGATCTATCATTGCTTACCAAACAAGCGCATTGGAATATGCGGGGTAGTAATTTTATTGCGGTACATGAAATGTTAGATATGTTCCGTACTTCATTGATCACCCATTTAGACAATGTCGCAGAGCGTGCGGTACAGATTGGTGGAACAGCGCTCGGAACAACCCAAACGGTTGCTGAAAGTTCGCATCTTAAGCCTTATCCTATTGCAATCCATGCAGTGCAAGATCACTTAAAAGAGCTGGCTGATCGTTATGGTGTCGTTGCAAATCATCTTCGAGATACAATCGAGCAAATTAAAGATCCAATCTCTGAAGATATTATCCATGCAGCACTCGAAGATCTGGATCAATATTTATGGTTCTTAGAAGCCAATATCGATCAAAATTAAGTATATTCACGATATAAAAAAGAGGACGATTGGTCCTCTTTCTTATTACATCAGTCGTAATTATGGTTTAACTACAACTAAGACTTGAATCGCTTCTGGAGTCACAGAAAGACCATCTAATAAGCTTAGACCCTCTTTCTGGAACTTTTGTAAACGCTCAATTTCATCTTGACGAATACTTGGGTTAAATTGCTTAAGATAAGTTAAACGGTCAATTTCATATTGCCATTTGCTGCCATAATGCTCTTTGGCTTGTTGCATCAATTCAGGCAACGAGGTTTTGGCAATATCTAAAGCTTGTGCGTAACGCTGTTCAATTACATCACGACGAGCTTTCACAACTTGACGGCAGCTATTGCCATCGAGATGATGCAAATATGGGCGTAAAATACTTGGATCGATCTTGGCAGATAAATCTTGACCTGTTTCACTCAGTAATACGCGAATCAATTGCTTAGGCAAACTTGACGGTAAGTTCAACCCTTTTGGTGCAACTACATCGACCTTAAACCAAACTTCGAGTAAGACCGAACCTTGTTTTAACGCATTCGATTTGAGTAATGCAACGTTAGTACTACCAAATGATTGTGTGCGGATCATTTCCATCACACTTTCAATAAATGGGTGTTCCAAGGTCAAATATTGTGCATCTTCACGGATTTGAGCCTGATCACGATAGAAAGTTGCTGTCATGCCTTCTTCGTCCAAGGTAATGCCTTGAACTTGCATTTGATCCGTTGGTTTGATGATCACCGTACCATTGCTTTGCTCATCAAAGTCAATATTGGTCGATGACATGAAACGCTTCACAAACATTGGCAAAGTCGTGTTGTCATCATAGTCTTCAAGTGCTTGTACAATGCCCTGCGCAACGACTGGGCGACAAGAGTTGTACTCAAGCAAACGATCACGACCCGCTTGTAACTCAGCTTCCAAAGCTTGTCGTTGTACATTCACTTCTTCAAGTAAATCCTCAAACGTCTGACCTTGATCAGCCAATAAACAGTCTTTCAATTCAACAATAAAGTTCTCTTGCAGCGTTTGCGCCGTCGGAGAAATACTGCTGAAAATATTCAATGCTTCATTATACCAACGGAACATACGCTCTTGCGCTGTACCGATCAAATATGGCACGTGAATTTGAATGCGATTTTCCTGACCAATACGATCTAAACGACCAATACGTTGTTCAAGTACGTCAGGGTTTGCAGGTAAATCAAATAGGATCAAGTCACTGGCAAACTGGAAGTTACGTCCTTCTGAACCAATTTCCGAACAGAGAAGAATCTGAGCACCGTAACTGTCTTCGGCAAAGTATGCCGCAGCTTGGTCACGTTCCAATAAGCTCATGCCCTCATGGAACATGGCAGTACGAATACCTGCATGTAAACGCAATACATTTTCAAGTGCTTCAACTACTGGTCCACTACGTGCAATCAACAAGACTTTTTTATGTTTTAAATCTTTGCGTAGAACTTCCATCAACCATGGCACACGAGGATCATTTTCCATCCAAGCACCATCGAGTTGACCTTCTTCTGGCCACATTTGCTCTCGCATTTTGCCATCAAATGACCAGTCTTCTGGTGCTGGTAAAGGCGCTGGCTGGCAATCACGACCTGGGAAACCTTGAATCGCTTCACGTGTGTTACGGAATAAAATACGACCAGTACCGTGACGGTCTAACAACTCGTGAATCGCACGCATACGCTGTTCAGGCTGATCATCAATACGATGACCCAATAAGCCATCCAGAGCAGCAAGATGTTCTTCAGTCAGTGCTTCATCTGACATTAAGACTTCAGCCACTTTAGCTGTTTGCTGATATTGTTCTTCTTCGTCAAGGAAACGATCCAAACTACTAAAACGTTGAGGATCAAGTAAACGTAAACGTGCAAAATGACTTTCAACACCGAGTTGTTCAGGCGTTGCCGTAAGAAGTAAGACACCCGCTGTTTGTTCAGCCAACTCTTCGACAAGATCATAACGATCATTACCACCTTCTTCTTCACTCCACATTAAATGGTGTGCTTCATCGACTACAAGTAAATCAAAACCTGCTTCGACTGCTTGCTCACGCAAATCATCATGGTCAACCATTAAATCGACACTGGCAATAATGCATTGCTCAGTCAGGAATGGGTTGAGATCAGGATCATGTTCTTTGATCGAAGCGGTACGTGTTAAATCAAACAGGGAGAATTGCAAATTGAAACGACGACGCATTTCAATCATCCACTGATACTGTAATGAATCAGGTACTAAAATCAGGATACGTTCTGAACGACCTGTTTTCAGTTGTTGGTGGATAATGAGACCCGCTTCAATAGTTTTACCAAGACCGACTTCATCTGCTAACAATACGCGTGGTGCAAAACGTTTACCCACTTCGTGTGCGATATAAAGCTGGTGAGGAATCAAGCCAACACGCGCACCTAAAAAACCACGTAAAGGACTGGTATACATTTTCGCTTGCAATAACATTGCTTCAATACGAAGGTCATACCATTCTTTATAATCAATTTGGCTCGCTAACAAACGCTCTAAAGGTTTTGATAGCTGAATTTGTGCACCGATACGGGTTTCGTTCAATGACTTACGTTCTTGTTCGCCATTTTCTAGGCTACGAACGACATCATAACGCAGCACGCCATGACGATCTTCGATTGCTTCAACAATCCACTTGGTGCCTTCTTGATCTTGCACTTCATCGTTTACATTGAAAATGATACGAGATAAAGGTGCATTGTTACGTGCATAGACACGAGTTTCATCACTTTTGGGGAATAAAATGCTGATAGAACGTTCATCCACATCAATAAGAACGCCTAAACCTAGTTCAGTTTCTGTATCTGATAACCAACGTTGACCAATAGCAAACTGCTGCAATTTATTCCACCTTTTTTCATGTTAGCCCACATATTGTATGCCTTAAACTGATGAAAGTTTAAGCTACTTTATGTAGTTTTAAATTTGGTATTATGGTGAAAATGAATCACCAAATAAGCTCAATATTTTGACATAAAGCTGACTGAAATATCGCGCTTTACATCTAGTTTGATAAAAAAAATACGATTAAAACGGCACTGGGTAGTCAAAACTGAGTTGAGTGCCTGTTTTAGGATGAGTGAAGCTAAGTTGTGTTGCATGAAGACACAAACGTGCATAAAGCTGTTGCTGTTCAGGAGTTGCATATAAGGTATCTCCTAGTATTGGATGACCTAGATATTGCATATGCACACGAAGTTGGTGTGAACGGCCTGTAATCGGAATCAATTTAACTCGGGTTACTGCTTGTCCTTGAATTTCGAAATGCTCAATGGCTTGCCATTCGGTTAATGCAGGTTTGTGATGTGCTGCATCAGCGATATGTAATGGCGGACGACTTGGATCATAAATCACAGGAATATCAACTGTGCCCTGACCCTCTAAATGACCAGCAACCAAAGCTTGATAAATTTTTGAGGTTTGACGGTCTTGGAATTGACGTGAAATTTTGCTCTGTCCAAATTTGGATAAACCAAACACCAAAATGCCTGAGGTATCTCGATCTAAACGATGAATGAGTAAAGTTTTCGGTTCTAATTTTAATAAACGATTGATCAAACAGTCTTGTAAATCGGGTGTTTTCCCCGGCACTGTCAGAAGCCCAGCAGGTTTATGGATGACCATAAAATCTTCATCACGATGAATCAAATGTTCATTTAGAAAATTACTCAAGCGTACCTTCCAACGACTGGATGAAAACAAGCGGGCAATCATAAAAAGCTTGGAGAGAAATTACAATCAAATTTTAGCTAACTCGGTTATTTTTTAGAATGACTCACATTTAAGTCCCAAATAATACTGATCGTTTTCTCTAAATGGTGTATGCCACCATGAACTCAATAGTTTTAAATAAAGTTTTTTAAATTTGATTTGATATAAATATCGAAATTACAAAAAATAAAGTAACTTAAACCAACATTGACCTGTCAGCATTGCACATAACACTGCGAGTATAAGATTGAGTTTAGCGATTTAATTTTACTATCTCGCTATTTTTATATAGAAAATATCAAATCACCTTAAAATATTGAGAGAAAAATATGCAACTTCAAAATGAGAAAATGGCAAATTATGCTTTCTTAACAGATATGTATGAAGATTCATACTTCCCTGATGATTTGGTGAAAAAAGGTGAAAATATTCTCATCGCACTTTGTCAAAAAATTGAGCTAACACAGCCCAAAACTTTGGCAGAACTCTATGTTTTGACTCATGCAACAACTGACCAATTTAATGAGCTGCAAGAAGAGTTTTGGGAAAAAGAAAGTGAAATCGAAACGGCAGCACGAGAAGCAATTGCGCATGATTTTGATGTGATTGCTGGTGCTTACGGGTTTGCTGATGCAGATATAGAAGAGCTTATAGCAACACGAGATTGGTAATTTTTGTAAAGCAAGCACTCTCAGTGGTGTGCTTGCTTTTTATATCTTAGCCCTTCATCTCTGCAAAAGTTTCTTTTGCTGCTTGAATGGTCTCTGCAATATCTTGATCTGAATGCATAGATGAAATAAATCCAGCTTCAAATGCCGAGGGTGCCAAATACACACCACGCTTTAACATGCCATGGAAGAACTTCTTAAATGCTTCAACATCACACGCTAACATCGAATCAAAGCTGGTAATGTCCTCTTGATCGGTGAAATACAAACCGAACATGCCACCGACTTGCTGAGTTTTAAATGGAATACCCGCTTCATCTGCTGCAGCTTGTAAACCTGTAAGCAATTTCGCTAACTGTGCCGAAAGCTTGTCATAAAATTCAGGTTCACGTAGATGTTTAAACATCGCGATACCAGCACGCATTGCCAATGGATTCCCTGACAATGTACCTGCTTGATAAACACCGCCTAAAGGTGCGATGCATTCCATGATTTCACGTTTACCACCGAAAGCACCGACAGGTAAGCCCGCACCAATAATTTTTCCTAAAGTCGTTAAATCTGGTTTTACCTTATAAACAGATTGTGCGCCACCTAAAGCAACACGGAAACCCGTCATCACTTCATCAATAATGAATACCGATTTGTACTCATCGCAAACATCACGAATCGCTTGTAAGAAGCCATCGATTGGCGTCACCAAATTCATATTTCCCGCCACAGGCTCAATGATGACCCCTGCAATTTCATGACCAAACTTACTAAAGCATTCTTTTAAAGCTTCAATATTGTTATATGGCAACGTTAAGGTATGTTTTGCAAAATCAGCAGGTACACCTTTTGAAGTTGGCTCACCTTCACCTAAAGTGAGTAAACCTGAGCCTGCTTTCACCAATAACGAATCTGAATGGCCATGGTAACAGCCTTCAAATTTTACGATTTTGTCACGTCCAGTATAACCACGCGCTAAACGAATCGCGGTCATAGTCGCTTCAGTTCCTGAACTGGTCATTCGTACCAATTCAATTGAAGGCATAATCTCACAAATGGTGTCTGCCAAAGTGGTTTCATATACTGTTGGTGCACCAAAACTTAAGCCATCTTCTGCTGCGGTTTGTACCGCTTGGATAATATCGGGATGTGCATGACCTAAAATCATTGGTCCCCATGAACCAACATAATCCACATAACGCTTGCCATCAACATCCCACAAGTACGCACCTTTGGCCTTTTCGATAAAGACAGGCGTACCACCAACACCGTTAAATGCACGTACAGGTGAGTTGACACCACCTGGAATATGTTTATTTGCTTGTTTAAATAACTGTTCTTGCTTTGGAGATAAACTCATAAAAGACTCAACCTAGAATCGAAGAATAAAATGTCGAAACGATGCAAAAAATTATGCAAATAACTTTGCCCATGCATTTACACGAGCAGGAATTTCGGCTGTTGATCGCCCTAATATATCACTAATTACCGCACAAAGGCTTGCTCCTGCCTCGATGACCACTTGGGAATTTTCAACGGTCAAACCGCCAATGGCACATATTGGTACTCCAAACGTCTGCTTTGCTTGTTGAATGACTGCAATTCCAACATTACCTGCTTCAGGTTTAGTTGAAGTGGCATAGACTGCGCCAAAGGCCACATAAGTTGCACCTTCAGCAATTGCCTTTTCAGCCAGTTCTAAGGAGTTTAAGCAAGTGCGCCCAATAATCACACCCTCTGGTAGACGTGCAGTCGCATCGATAATTTCACCATCAGATTGTCCAAGATGTACACCTAAACCAAATTGTTCTGCCAAAGCTAAATCATCATTAATTACAAATGGAACTTGGTATTTTTCACAAAGTGCTTTGATTTGTTGCACTTCGGATGGTTGAGCTACTCTTGCCACTTTTTTACGGCGATATTGTAAAATAGCAATATTCTCCGTCGCCAAAGCCACATCTAATTTTTCTAATAATAATTGGAGGGGATCATCATTGGTAATCAGATAAAGACCGCGCATAGTTCAAACTCATCAATTTCATGTATTAAAGTATAAAGCAAAAATATTACGCACTTTTAATAAAACGCCCACGTGTAATTGCTAATATTACGAATAATAAAATCATGAAAATACCGACACTTCCACCACCTGATTGATTTGTTTGGCTAGTTTTTTGTTCTGGAATAGTACTTGGATGCAGATAGTTGTTTATCCAATCAGAGTAATTTGTAACTCGCGTATAAACACCAGGATAACCCACCTTGGCACAACCGACACCCCAACTTGCAATCCCAAGCAGATATGGCTTTTCTAAATTGTTTATCGTTAAACCTGCACCGCTATCACCATAACAAGCATCTGTAAGACTGTCTTGCATCGGTGATTCTGCACAAAGCATATTCTGAGTGATTTGTTGCGCGCTATATAATGATGAAGATAGACAATTGGCTAATTTTAGCGTGGTATATCTTAAAGTGGTTGGATACAGCGCAGGATTTCTCATCATTTGCCCTGCGTAATGCTGACAAACTAGAGATTGACTATTGTCACAATCCTCTAATACGCCCCACCCTGCAATTTGCGTCATACTCGCAATCAATGCATTTTGTTTTTCTAAAGTTGGATTAATAATATCGATTGTTTGGCAATTTTTACCACATTTTATAAAATCGACAGCACTTTCCAATTCTAATAGTGCAAGATCGTTATCATAAATACGATTATTATATTTCTCATGCATATGCCCCTTTTTAACTTTAATAATTTGTCCTAATTGAATACTTTGTAAATTTTGTGCGCCAATCAAAATATAATAATCACTGTTTTGTTTTTCGAGTGGTTCAATACAATGTGCTGCTGTCACCACCCAACGATCTGCAACTAAGCTTCCTGAGCAAATGTAGGATTGATAAGGGTCTAAAGGACTAGTTATGAGTGCAACTTGCCAAGGAATTTGTGCTTCAGATGCTATATTTCCGTTAATAATACGAGGTTGGGGGCTTATCTGTGCAAAGCTTATTTGAGCAATACTCCATAAGATACCCATCAAAGCCATATGATATTTATACAAAGTATTCAGCCTCTTTCATTAGATTACTGTCATTAATAAAAATGGGATTAATGGCGCAAGATCTGCAAAATTACTTTATACTTTGTACAGTAATAAATGATGCACATTGATCAAAATGATAAACTTTATTTCTAAAATCATGCTCCACTTTAAAGATAGAGAGTTTCTAAAAAACTCCCTATCTTTAAGATATCAAATTAACTATTACTAGTTGGACACGTTAGTTCAAAATCCCAAACTGTTCCACTTCTTGGTGCTGTCATACTAATAAAAACAGTCGTATATGGTGCAACCTGAAAAGTTCCTGAACCATTACCCGATACTAAGCCATCGGTAGTAAATACTTGAACTTTTTTATCACTATTTAGTGTAAAGACATCCATGCGGTCTGGAATACTATACATAGAATACGAAACTGAAACATCACCCTTGCCAGCCCCCATATTATAAGCATAAGAGAAAGACCCCTGACCACCAGATTGTTGTTGGGTCGCACATTGACCTAATGTGTCATTCTGACCACTTATAGTCCCTGTATCTCCGCCATTATTCTTGTATGTACCTGTGACTGTATTATTCGTTAAATTTCCCTGTAAAGTTACAAGCTGGCTGCCATTATTTTGCTGTCCTGTTACATTTATTTGCCCCGTAACCCCAACTGTTCCATCCAAAGAATAAGTCTGACCACTATTATTTGCTAAAATCCCTGATACTGGCGTATTCACGATAGGAACAGATTGTGCAGTAGGCAATGTTGCTTTATCTATCTCATTTTGTAATGCAACAACGCTAGTGGAAGATGTACTCAATACATCTGTATAGGTAGGCAATTTATCTAAGCCTTTATCAATAATTATTTGTATTGCCCCCTTAGTTGCCTCAACCAGATTAGTACCCTGTTGCCAAGCATTAATTAATGAATCACGGAAACGATTCAGTTTGGAATTTAAGCCTTCAGCAACAGGCGGCAAACCAACATCTGTATTTACATCATTAATGACTCTTAGACCACCTTGCTGTGCAGTAAAACCACCTATTAACATTGCAGCACTTGTTCCTGCAATAGCCACACCAACAGCCTGACAACCAGGCACAAAACCAGCACAGGCAGAACCTAAAACTAATCCTGTCAATAGACCTCTACGATTTTGTTGAGTCTGTTCAGCAAAACTATTTTTCCACGATTCATTAATCCACGAAAATGCATTGTCAGTATCTAAACTATTTACTGCTTTCGCTTTTGCAGAAGGAACTAAAGCATCAGCCTTGATAATTTCCTGCATCTCATCAGGTAATGCCTGAAAATCACCTGTAATTAATTTTAAGTCATCAATTTGATTTTTAGGTACTAAAGTATACGCACCTGGGTCCGAACTTTGGACTTGTCCAACAATTTGTCCTGTAAAACTTGGCGTTCCAACAATAGGAGCTATCCCTAATTTACCATTTTGATCATAACTCACCACACTGCCGCTTTGATATACACCTTTATTATCATGATTCGTAACAATTAAACGATTTGATTGCCAATAAAATTGAATAAAGTTGCCTGTCTTTTCATCAACAATCCGATCAATATTTCCAGAAGGATCAAATAAAGTTCGGGTTGTCGTTCCATTTTTTTCTGTTGTAACCGCTTGGGTAATCATCTTCCCATTCGCTGTCTGATCTATCAAATAATCTAATTTTGAACCATTTTTACTTTCTAATTGTACAGATGCAGATTGCTTATCTGTACTAATAAAGCTTTTTGCTGTTAACCCAGCAATTGGTTTTGTCGGTTCTTGTATTACTGATGACTTGCTCTCTTCTTCCCCGCCACCGCAACCACTCAATAATAAACTTCCAACTAAAACACTTAATAATGAATATTTCATAGCAATCTCCTTGCTTATATTGCCATTCTTTAGCATTAAAGAAAATTTAAGAGCTGTCTATTCCCCAAATGAGGTATAAATCGGCTTTGTTGGACAAATAGACGAAAGGTAGAGTTGTTCTAATCTTCAGATATTTATGCAACAGCCACCGTTTTAGCTGTACCAAGTTGAGTAAATTTATTCAAAATATCGACTCTTATTTGCAAGTCAACCACCTGACGATTAAAGCATCGACTAGATACACCTTGTCCAAGTCGTTTCAAGGCAAACATTTTAGCCTCTATTCTAGATCGTCGATGATAACCAATATCTCGTTTCCACTGCTTTTGACCCCTGTCCCAACAGCTTTGTACTGGATGATTCCTTGCTTTACCAATTTCATTTTCTGCCCATAAAGCAGCATTGGAACGAGGAGGGATAATTACATTTGCTTGCCGTTTCAAAATCGCATCATAACAATTCACTGTGTCATAAGCACCATCACCTGACAGATGCAATGGGTTCATCAATTTGATCTAAAAGAGGTTGGAGCATTTCAGCATCACCATATTGGCAGGTCGTGACTTCAACCGCTTGTATTTCTCCACTGTTTGCATCTGTCGCAAGATGTAATTTCAGCCATTGACGATGTTGGTTTACGCCATGTTTTTTACGCACCCATTCCCCATCACCTGTAACTTTGATCCCTGTGCTATCAACTAAAATATGCAAGTCTTCCTGTGGATTTTTTGCTGATTTATGTAGAAGTGGCTGGAGCTTATCTGCTCGCCGACTCAATGTTGAGAAGTCTGGAACATTCCAGTCGAGGTGAGCCATTTGAAAAAGGCTTTGAATGAAACCTTGTGTTTGGCGTAAAGCCAGTTGGAACAGGTTTCGTATCGTCAGGGCAAATTGAATTGCTATATCAGTGTAGGTAGGTTGACGTCCTTTTTTTCCAGTAGGTGTTGCAGACCATTGCATTTGGGGATCAAACCAAATGGTGAAAGCACCCCGTTGACGTAAAGCCTGATTGTACTCAGACCAGTTCGTTGTTTTGTATCGGCTTTTTGATTCTGTATTCATCTAACATGTATGGGGATAAAATTTATTTATGCAACAAAGCCCATCTAAAGTAATGTGTGCTGAATTAGCAGGAGACTTCCACTTCGGAGATTCTAGGCAGCTAACCGATAAAAGTCTTCTGCCATTTAATTTGGTGTCTTAAAATCCAAGCCTTTTTGAATTCTTCGCTGGTTATAAAATAACTCTATATATTTTGTAATATCCGCTTTGGCTTCTTTCCTTGTTTTGTAGTTGCGATGATGGACTAGTTCATTTTTGAGTATGCCCTAGAAACTCTCTATCGGTGCATTATCAAAGCAGTCGCCTTTTTTGCTCATTGAACCCTGAAAATCAAATTTCTCAAGTAAGTTTCGATATTCATTACTGCAATATTGGCTGCCTCTGTCTGAATGTACAATGAGATCTTTAGTAGGTTTCTGATTGCGAATAGCCATATTCAATGCATCACAAACAAGCTTGGCTGTCATGCGCTCATTTAAGCTATAGCCAACAACCTGTTTCGTGTAAAGATTTTTGACAGCTGCCAAGTACAACCAGCCCTCAGCCGTCCAAATGTAGGTAATGTCACTCGACCACGCAAGATTAGGCTTCGTCATTGAAAACTGTTGCTTGAGTAAATTGTCATAAATAGAACGGTTGTGATCACTGTTCGTGGTTCTTTTGAAACGCTTATGGCGCTTACAATACAACTGATTTGATTTTTTTATTTGGCGCACAGCATACGTACTTATTTTGATACCTTGCGCTTGTAAATGCTTGGTTAATCGAACATAGCCATAGCTTTGTTTGGTTTCTTCATGGGCTATTTTGACCAAAATTGTCTGCTGATTTCGCTGAATTGATCTTTTACTCATGCCTCGCTTTAGCCAATCATAAAAGCGAAAAACGGATACACGAAGTAATCGAGCCATTAAAATAATCGGAAATAAGTGGCTTTGCGATTTCATATAGGCGTACCTCACTGACTTTCTTTGGCAAAGTACGCTGCTGCCTTTTTTAAAAACTCATGTTCCATTTCAGCTGTTTTGTACCTGCTAAAGTTCCAGCCTTTGCTTTGTTATTCCAGTTCGAAAGGGTTTGCATTGAAATGCCAAGTTGTCTAGCGGATTCCGATACATTACCTTGGTTCTCTTCAATGGCTTTTATGGCTTCAGCTTTAAATTCTGCGGTGTAAGTCTTCTGTTTCTTGCTCATGGTAAACTCCTAATGAGTATGTATAGTTTACCAAGTTAAACCCTCATGTTTTTTAAGCACACATCAATCATTCTTGAGGTCAACCCGTTATACTCATTTTATATTTATCATTCTTTGCGCTCAGGAGTCATAACATCATGGAAATAGAGCTTAAATTTCAACTTCCTGAATCTAAGAAAAAAAGTGTTTTACAAATATTGAATAAGCAAAAAGCGCAAAAAATTCAGCTCCAAGCCAAATATTATGATACCGCTGACCGCTTACTTGCCAAAAACTATGTCGCTATCCGTTTACGCCAAGAAGGTGAGCATTGGGTACAAACCTTTAAAGCCGCCAGTAAAAATCATCTACAACGGATTGAAGAAGATATTGTATTGGGTAAATGTGAACAGGAACCTGAACTGGATTTATCGCTTTATCAGCATAACCAGACCGTTCAAAATGTGTTGCGTGATATCTTGGGTGATTCACCTGCTGATTTAGAATTGCAGTTTCAAACTGATGTGCAGCGTAGCTATCATGTATTTGAGTTTAATCATTCACAGATTGAAGTGTGTCTGGATGATGGCGAAATTCGTACAGGCAAAGATCAGGCGAAAATCTGTGAAGTTGAATTTGAACTCAAACAAGGTTCCGCTCAGGACTTAATTGATTTTACCAAGACATGGGTAGATAAATATCAATTATGGCTTGATGTGCGTAGCAAAGCAGAACGTGGTAATTTACTCGCAGTTGGCAAACGTGTTTCTCCTGCGACCAAAGCCAAACAGCTCAATTTAGAATCTGAACTTAGCGCGGAACAGTCGCTTAAACTGATCGTCGAAAATACCTTAAACCACATATTGCCGAATGCTGCCGCAATTGCCGATGGTGTTGCTGAAGCCGATCATATTCATCAAGCACGTGTCGGCTTGCGTCGCTTACGTTCTGCTTTAAAACATTTTTCAAATTGGTCAGCACAGATTGATCCAACTTGGGAAAATGAATTAGCAGAACTTTTTAAGGCTTTGGGGCAATTACGTGATCACGATGCAATTCAGGATTCTGTGATTCCGCTTATAAAACAAAGCTGTGATTTTGAATTTCCTATTGATGCTGAAATAGATTCCAATATCGCCAAGCTTTTCAGCGGAGCTAAAACAACACAGCTATTCTTATCATTATTTAGTTTTATATATTGTGGAGATAAATCGAAATCAAAATTATCTAAACAAGTGGCTAAAAGTTTGAGCAAGCTTTTTCATAAAATTTTAATGGACGCGACTCAGTTTTCTACACTTACAGTTGAAAAACAACATCGTACTCGTAAGCGTATTAAGCAATTGCGTTATTGCATCGATTTTATTTCTAGGCTTTATCCTGAAAAAGAGGTTCAGCAATTTCTGAATAAACTAGAACCAATCCAAGAATATTTAGGTTTTTATAATGATCTCTTTGTGGCAGAACAGGTCTTTGAACAACAGGCAGCAGAACAATCACAATTTTTATTTGCTTTAGGTTGGGTTAAGGCACAGCAGCCGCATGTCGCAAAGAAAGCTAATAAAAAGTTACAGCATTTATCGGCTCAAGATATTTTCTGGAAATAGCAATCTCTACTCAAACCCACATACTGATCAGTGTAAATCGCCCCTAACCCCTCTTTGAAAAGAGGGGGATGAAAAGCTTGACTGGATAAGAAACTATCAAATTCTATCGATATTTCCCAAAAATCTTCCATGTCCCATTATCAGCAATCGGATCACTATAACTATCATTACGCTGCTTACGTGGCTTATCTCGCGCATCTACCAATTTAAAATGCGGCTCAACACTTAAAATCACGCCATTCATATAAAAACGGGTACGCGTATATTCACTTTGTCCATGTTGAAAGACATAAGTTCGTAAATCAATAAACTCACGATGTGCCACCAAAGCCGCAGTATCATCACTCCCCAACCATTCCTGCATCGCAAAAATCTGATCGGTCTCAAATTTTCCACATTTTTCGAGCAAAGCCGCTACGCCACGAAAAGTCTTAGATTCTTTAGCCCGTGTTTTATTAATTCGAATACGATCTACATGAAAGAAAAACAGTGGCAAATTTAGATGGCTCGGTAAATGAATCGCATCAACGACATCATCCTCCATAAAAGGCTGACAGAGTTGCTGCGCCCTTTCAATCAAAGGTTGCCATTGTTGGTAGTATTCATCGACCTCGTCCTTTAAACCATAATAAATCGGCAAACCTTCGACATGCTCTAAATATTGGGGTGGATGAATATGTTGACGTAGTAAAGCGATATCCGTTTTAAGGCTTTGAATTGCAATCGCATCTTGCATAGTGATTATTCTAATTACTTAGGCTATTTTAGATTAAGCCAAAGGTTTAGTTTCCACAAGGCTTTGTCTATAATATCGTGTCTTATTTGTTGTTGGGAAAAATCATGTCTCAAAAAATTAATGCCACTGATGTGACAGAAGAAGAAGCTTTAAATGCGATATTTTTTGAGCGAGCAGATGAATTTATCAAACAAGCCAATGAGTTTTGTCGCCCACAAAAAGGACAGCAACCCAAACCAGAAGAGTTACGCGGACAAGTCAGCGCTGCCATGTTATTTGCAACAGCTCGTTTTAATACGTGGGTTGCAGCAAATAATTTTAAAGATGGCAATGAAATGCGTGATGCCAAAGAACAGGTGATGTCTTATTTATTGCAACAGTTTCAAATGATGCTTGAAGACAACTTTGACGAATATTGTGAGCAGTTTGAAAATTACTTACGCTTTCGTAAAAATGAAGATTTTCATACGCATAAACACGATCACGAATAATCTAAACGTAAAAAGAAAGCCACCTAATGGTGGCTTTCTTTTGGTCTGTTATTTTAAGTCTTGGGCTTTACCATATTGGTCAGCCATCACTTCCACAAACTGATCCAATTTGATGTATTTTTTAATTACAGCATCTACATCTGCCTTACTCAACTTTGCAAGTGCTTGATCTCGTTCAGCACGATCCATCAAGGTTTTATTTCGCTCTAATTGACCCGTAAGCATACTATGAATATTTCGTTCATCTTCTAATGAAGTCACACGCTTCTTCATAATATCGGCTTTGGCTGCTTCAACCTCTTGTTCAGTCACACCTTTGCTTAGCAAATCAGTTAATACTTTATGAACAGATTGAGAAACTTGATCAGAACGACCAGCTGTATAATTCGCAGTAATACTAATTGATCCACTATCTGTATCAGAATCTAGATCAAGGTTGCTTCCAAATCCATAAACAAGCGCATTTTTCTCACGTAATTCCTGCGCCAAGCGAGAAGACAATTGCGAGTTACCCATAATATGGCTAAGGATAATGAGTGCGGGAGCATCTTGATGATAAGCCCCTACTGGAATCGTCAGGATACTTTGATAGCTACCAAACTCACGTTGCTCGGATAGTGCATGGACTTTTTCAGCTTTGAAAGAAACATAAGGAGAAGTAATTTTTTGGTACGGCTGTTTCGTTTTCCACTGTCCAAATGCTTTCTGTAGCATGCTTTGCATTTTTTTCGGATCGAAATCACCTGTCACAGCAATTTGACCATGATCTGTCACAAAGAATTGATCATAGAATTGCTTCACCTGTGCTTGCGTAGCCGCATTTAACTGCTGCTTCGCAAACTCTGGTTCAAAGTGATAACGCAAATCACCTGGTTGATAGGTTTCGAGTAATCTTGCCAAAGTCATAGATGCGACTACAGCAGGTTCAGTATAAGGTCGATCTAATGCAGATAAACTTTGATTTTTTGCTAAATCAAATTCCGATTGTGCAAATTTAGGTTGCTTCATCACATCGATAATAAAGTTTAAAAAATCTTCAAACTTATCTTTTTTTGCCTGAATCCCAATTGTTAAACCATTACCATTTGAAGTGATAGATGCACCACCACTTGCAGCAATCGCTTTATCTGTAATTTCTTGCAGTGTATGTTTTTGGGAACCACGCAACATCAAATAACTGGTTAAATCTAAGGTCACTCCTTTACCAAACAGTGATTTTTCTGTACCAAAATCTAAGCTAATCGTGGCATAGGTTTTGTCATCACGTGTTGTGGTTGGGAATAAAGCATAGCGAATACCATTCTTTAATTCACCACGTTGAATTTTTTGCTCATTTTTTTGCAATTGCTGCGCAGACTGTGCGACAAATTGAGTGACTTCTTGTCGATAAATGGCAACATCTTTCAAAGGTTCAGGCTTTTCGGCACTTTGATCTAAGGTTTTAGGTTTATCTTGTGCCTTGAGTGTCATCGCTTTCTTTTGATCTTCAGGCGTAGGCTGAATATCTCCCGAAATACGATGCGATGATACTAAAAACTGTTTTAATGTTTGATTGGCATCATTTAATTTTAAATCTTGAATGGCTTGTAAATCTTTGAAGTATTGATCCCATTGTCCGTGTGAAGACACTGCATAATCACTAAGGCGAGAACCCAAAGCAACGGCATCATTTGCAATCGTATCAGCGGTATTTTGAGTAATAGTTTTGATACGTTGTAATTCTGCGTCGGTAAATGATTGGCTATTCTCAACACCATCAATCAACGCATCATCAACTTTCTTTGCATCATGATTCGGCGCATACACCGCACCCATAAAGACCATATTAAAATCTTGGTCCAACCATGTCGTTGATTGAACAGCTGTACTCAATCCTGTTTCTACCATGCTCTTATACAACGTACCACTAGGCTGCATGGTATAAAGTGCTGGTGCAAGTGCTAATGCTGGTTGTAGTTGCGTATTTTTTCCATTCATATAAATGTGGAATTTAGCAAGATCACTACCCTTTTGCACCGTGAATTTTCGCTGCTCAATCTTACTAGAATCTAAGACTGGAACTTGAACAGGTGCAGGTACAGTACGTGCAGGAATCGGACTAAAATATTGATCAATTTTATTTAATACTTCTGATTTATCAAATTTTCCAGAAATGACCATCACAGCATTATTTGGTGCATACCATGTTCTATAAAACTGATTTAGTTCATTCATTTTTATAGATTTTAATTCAGGCAAATCACCAATCGGCAATCGACCTAAATATTGATTGCCATAAGCCGCTTTCCACATCTGATCCATCAATACTGCAAACGGTTGATCCATACGAATTTCACGTTCACGTTTTACGATTTCGATTTCAGATGGAACAAATTTTTCTTGTAGCACTAATCTATCCATACGCTCAGACTCAAGGTATAGAATTTCATTCAGTGCATTTTTTTCAGGACGAACAATATTTAAATATTTAGTTGAGTAATAATCGGTACTGGCATTGGTCATTAAAGTGAATTGGTCCAAACGACGCTGGAACTCCTCACCTTTTACATTTTGTGTGCCTTTAAATGCCAAATGTTCGAGCAAATGAGCAAGACCACTTTTCCCTTTAGGATCGTTAAGAGAGCCTGTTAAATATACTGTATTTACATAGACTTTATTTTCTTTATCATTTGGTGCAAGAATAACTCTGAAACCATTATCTAATTTGTATTCTTCAATATTTTTTTCACTTTTTACGAGTACTGTCTGAGACCAAGACGTTGCACTCAACCCGATCAAACAAAGTGAGAGAGTAAGCTGCTTAAACCGCATTAACATAGATTATCCGAGTTTTTTGGTGATTTAAATAAAAACAACAAGCTATACTAGATAATGGTTTAAATTTTTAATAGTTATGTTTTGAAAAAAGCTGTGTATTTAAACAGCTTTTTTCTATGTTTTTATAGCGGTTTAGTTAAAATTTAGATCGTCAGTTCAGCTTGCATATACAGTTTTGCATAACCTGAAATTTCAATACGATCCTCAGACTCAATAACACACTCTAAAACCCCACCTCGAACTGATGCCTGATATGCGATAAGCTGAGTTTGATCAAGTTTTTCAGCCCATAAGGGCGCAATTGCGGTATGAATCGAACCCGTAACAGGATCTTCATTAATCCCAATCGCAGGAGCAAAATAGCGAGATACACAATCAAACTGACCTTCACCTCTTGCTGTAATAGCAACATCAGGTTGAGATGCAGTAATTGCGGTACGTAATGCGCCTAATTGCTTTAATTTTTCAAAATCAGGTTGCTCGTTTAATACATCAGCGACTGTTTCATATTCAACAATATACGCCTGACCATTCAGATAAACTGCTTTAAATGGCTTGGTTAAACCATCGCGAAGTTCCTGAGGATATTCAGATACAAGTTTAGCTTTTCGAATAGGGAAATTCATTTTAATCTTGCCGTCTGCTGCTTGGCTAACGACAGAAATTCCCAACTCACGCACATGAAATTGAATGGTTTTTATTCTTGTAAAATCTTTAAATAATACGAATGCACTTGCCAGTGTCGCATGTCCACAAAAAGCGACCTCATCAGTTGGCGAAAACCAACGAATTTCATAATTTGTCTCATCAATCTTTTTAACAAAAGCCGTTTCAGAAAGATTATTCTCTAATGCAATATTTTGCATGAGATACTCATCCAACCATTCATCTAAGACAATGACTGCTGCTGGATTGCCTTTAAATAATACTTGGGTAAAAGCATCAACTTGATACATTTTCATAGCAACAGACTCTAAATATTTTTCAACTATTTTGAACTTTTAGCCGATAAAACATAGATACAGATTTATCTAAATTTACGATACAGTGCATATTTATACGTTTAAAAATCATGTGAAATACACTATGAAAGAACGATATTAACAAACAATATAATAGAACTAAAAAAATGCCGACAAAAAAGGGCGTTACTTAAACACCCTTCTCTTTAGCTCAGCTTTGTTTAATCTTCCATGTGTTGAATAATGGCTTGACCAAATTCAGAACAGCGCAATAGGGTTGCATTCGGCATTAATCGTTCAAAGTCATACGTTACTGTTTTCGCTTCAATTGCACCAGAAACACCTTTGATAATCAAATCAGCAGCTTCGCCCCATCCCATATCACGTAACATCATTTCAGCAGAAAGAATAATTGAACCAGGATTAACCTTATCCTGCCCCGCATACTTTGGTGCTGTTCCATGTGTTGCCTCGTAAACTGCTATCGCACCGCCAATATTGGCGCCCGGTGCAATGCCAATTCCCCCAACTTCTGCTGCCAGCGCATCAGAAATATAGTCACCATTCAAATTAAGCGTCGCAATAACAGAATAGTCTGCTGGACGCATTAAGATTTGCTGTAAGAATGCATCGGCAATCACATCTTTAATAATGATGTCTTTACCATTTTTAGGATTCTTGATTTTAACCCACGGCCCACCATCAAGTAGTTCACCACCAAAGCGCTCTATTGCGAGTTCATAGCCCCACTCTTTGAATGCACCTTCGGTGTATTTCATGATGTTACCTTTGTGGACCAACGTCACAGAAGGTTTATCATTATCTATCGCAAACTGAATAGCTTTACGTACTAAACGTTGTGTCCCTTCTTTAGAAACAGGTTTGATCCCAATTCCACAGCCTTCATCAAAACGGATTTTTGTTACGCCCATTTCTTCTTTTAGAAATTTAATCACTTTTTTAGCTTCTTCTGAATCTGCTTTCCACTCAATCCCTGCATAAATATCTTCTGAGTTTTCGCGGAAAATCACCATATCCGTAAGTTCAGGATGTTGAACAGGTGAAGGAACCCCCTCAAACCAACGGACTGGCCGCACGCAAACATATAAATCAAGCTCTTGACGCAAAGCAACGTTCAGTGAACGAATACCACCACCCACAGGTGTGGTTAAAGGGCCTTTAATCGAAACAATAAATTCTCGTAAAGCTTCGAAGGTTTCTTCAGGCATATAAGTGCCATAAATTTTATCTGCTTTTTCACCGCAATAGACTTCCATCCATTCGATCGAACGTTTGCCACCGTAAGCTTTTAACACCGCAGCATCTACTACTGCTTTCATAGCTGGTGTAATATCCACACCAATACCATCACCTTCAATAAAAGGGATGATTGGATGATTTGGAACATTCAGTGACAGGTCTGCGTTTACTGTGATTTTGTCACCATCGGCAGGAACCACGATCTTCTGATAACCCATTTTGCAGGTTCTCCCTCATGTATTTAGCGATTATCACTATGCCTTCTATGGCATACTTTCGTTTTTATTGCATGAAACAGTTTAGTTCAAAACAGGTTTTTTTGAGATTTATACGGGAAATAACAACATTTTCCCATTAAATAGAAACCTTTATTGTTATGATGCCGCCCATAGCCAAAGCAGTATACTCATATGAAAATAGTTGTATTCAACAAACCTTTCGACGTTTTGTCACAGTTCCGTGAGGATGAAGCACACCTTACACTTTCTCACTTTATTCATGATCCAGATTTACGTCTGGCAGGCAGACTTGATCTTGACTCAGAAGGACTTATGTTCCTTACGGATCATGGTGGTCTGAATCAATACATTACAAATCCTGCAAATAAAAAATTTAAAACCTACCTTGCTCAAGTCGATGGTGATGTAACTGAGGAGGCATTAGAGCAATTGCGTAAAGGCGTTGAACTCGCTGATGGCATGACGTTACCTGCTAATGCAGTGAAAGTAGATGCGCCAGAATGGTTATGGGACCGAGATCCACCTGTACGCTATCGCGCTAACATCCCAACAAGTTGGATTGAGCTACAAATTTGTGAAGGTCGTAATCGCCAAGTACGTCGTATGACAGCGGCGGTTGGCTTTCCAACTTTACGCTTAATTCGCACTAAAATTGGTGCAATTGATTTGGTTCGTTTAGGTTTACAACCAGGTGAGCAAACTGAAATCGAGCCTTTGCTTTATCCTGATTTTAAAGATTTACCTGAAGATCAACCGTATCGTTCTCGCTCGTATGTTAAAAAACCAGGCGGCACGGGCGGTAAACCCATGCACCAGAAGAAGAAAGAAGGTGATAAAAAAGATCCGAACAAGAAAAAGTCAGGTACAAAGCGTATTTGGCAAATGGATGAAAGTGAGAAACCACGTCGTAAGACCAATGGTACAACTCGTCCAAATACTAAAGCACCTCGTGGGCGTAGCCGTAATGGTCGTTAAAGTTTAGATACTTATAAAAGCCCATGAAGATGGGCTTTTTTTAATTAATGCATTTTTATTTTTTACAAATCAACGTTCTTCAAAAAGAGATTTACACCATAAAATGGATGGTTGGTTTGATATACATGGATAAGTAATTCATATTTTACTGAACGCCCATTTTTACATTCATAAAAGAAATCTAATGAATCTTCCAACTCTTTTTTTTGATTTAATTGATCTAATTGAAATTGCGCTAATTCAAATCTAATTTCTTCAGATGTAGATGCTTTTACGTTACTAATTTTTTCAAAAATCTCATTAGTCTTCGGGTGAGTTATTCTCAAATTAAAAGCATCTCCTCCCAAATTGTCTAAAGTATAATTGATCACAACAAATACTACATTATGATTAATATCTATCTTAGGATCTGTGCTGCTGCCATATACAGGAGAATTTACTTTAGATTGAGAAATAATAAATCTTGGTTCGAGCGTCCTATGCTGTTCATCAAGTTGTTGTCGTTGAAGTTGAACTAATTCAACTTGCTGTTTTATCCCTTGTCTCATCTCATCAATCTGAAGTTGAAGTGCTCTTTCTTGTTGCTCTAAAGCTTTGGTATTTTGCTCTAATTGTTTGCCCTGCTGCATATACCCTAAAATCAACCAAAAGAAAGCAACTGGTGCAAAAACACCAGCTAAGAAATCTCCAAACTCATTCAAAGACTTCGGATGCTCTAAGCCAGTAAAAAGATAAATACATACAATAATTGCAATGCAAATTACTGTAACAACAATCCCAATAGTTAAACTTCTCTTATTCATACACCCTCAAGAAATTAATTCTAAATTGATGTTTTATTTAAATTTAAATAGATCATTAAAAAACAATCAAATTTAAAAATATCTTATTTATCAAATAAAAAACCGATGCTTTCGCATCGGTATTTTTACATTACCAACAGGTTTGTTAGTTCTGCATTAAAACTTAAATCGTTTCAAGCGTAGCATTAAACGTTGAACTTGGACGCATTACTGCATTTACTTTTACTGGATCCACAGCGTAGTAACCACCAATATCAGCTGCTTTACCCTGTACTTCACTTAATTCAGCAAGAATTTTTTGTTCATTTTCAACCAAGGCTTTTGCAAGAGGAGCAAACTTCGCTTTCAATTCAGCATCTTCGTTTTGAGCAGCAAGCGCTTCAGCCCAATACATTGCTAAATAGAAGTGGCTACCGCGGTTATCTAGCTCACCCGTACGACGAGATGGAGACTTATCGTTATCTAACAATTTACCCGTTGCTTGATCAAGAGTTTCTGCAAGTAACTTCGCACGTGCATTATCTTCTTTAAGACCAAGCTCTTCTAAAGATACTGCAAGCGCAAGGAACTCACCAAGCGAATCCCAACGTAAGTGGTTTTCTTCAACTAACTGCTGAACATGCTTCGGCGCTGAACCACCTGCACCTGTTTCATACATACCACCGCCCGCCATTAACGGAACGATTGATAACATTTTCGCTGAAGTACCCAATTCCATGATCGGGAACAAGTCAGTTAAATAATCACGTAAGATGTTACCAGTCACAGAGATTGTGTCTAAACCACGTGCTACACGTTCAAGCGTATAACGCATTGCACGCACTTGTGACATGATTTGGATATCAAGACCCTCTGTATCATGTTCTTCTAGATACTTTTCAACTTTCTTGATCAACTCATTTTCGTGTGGACGATATGGGTCAAGCCAGAAAATCGCAGGCATACCAGAGTTACGAGCACGACTTACCGCAAGTTTTACCCAGTCACGAATTGGTGCATCTTTCACCTGACACATACGCCAGATATCGCCTTCTTCTACATTCTGAGACATCAACACTTCACCAGTGTCTAAATCAGTAATGTTCGCAATACCCGCTTCAGGAATTTCAAATGTTTTATCGTGTGAACCGTATTCTTCAGCTTTTTGCGCCATCAAACCAACGTTCGGTACTGTACCCATCGTACGTGGGTCAAAATTACCATTCCACTTACAGAAATTGATCATTTCTTGGTAGATACGTGCGAAAGTTGATTCAGGCATGACTGCTTTACAATCGTAGGGTTTACCATCGGCACCCCACATTTTACCACCACCACGAATCATAGCTGGCATAGATGCATCTACAATCACGTCGTTTGGAGAATGGAAGTTATCAATCCCTTTCGCTGAATCAACCATAGCTAATGCTGGGCGATGTTCTTGGCAAGCATGTAAATCTTCAATGATTTCTTCACGGAGTGAAGTTGGTAAAGTTGCGATCTTTTCATAAAGGCCTGCCATACCATTGTTGACATTAATACCTAACTGATCAAATAACTTACTGTGTTTTTCAAAAGCATCCTTATAGTAAATTTTCACACAGTGACCGAAAACGATCGGGTGTGAAACTTTCATCATGGTCGCTTTTACGTGTAATGAAAATAAAATACCAGCTTCACGGCAGTCATCAAGTTGCTTCTCATAGAAGTCACACAATGCCTTTTTGCTCATGAACATTGAGTCAATCACTTCACCATCTTGAAGCTCAACTTTAGACTTGAGAACGATTGTCTCACCGCTCTTCGTGATTAACTCCATCTTCACATTACGCGCACGATCAAGTGTCATTGATTTCTCGCCATGGTAGAAGTCACCTTCTTCCATATGCGAAACGTGCGTTTGTGACCATTGTTTCCACTCACTCATTGAATGAGGATGCTTTTTCGCATAATTTTTTACAGCAGCAGGCGCACGACGATCTGAGTTACCTTCACGTAATACAGGGTTTACAGCAGAACCAAGACATTTACCGTAACGTGTCTTAAGTTCTTTCTCTTCATCCGTTGTTGGATTTTCTGGATAATCAGGAATTGCATATCCTTTAGACTGCAATTCTTTGATACATGCTGTTAACTGAGCAACTGAAGCACTGATATTTGGCAGTTTAATGATATTTGTATCTGGATCTTGAGTAAGGCGACCAAGCTCAGCAAGGTTATTGCTTACCTTCTGCTCATCGCTTAAGTATTCCGAAAATTCCGCAAGCACACGTGCTGCAACAGAAATGTCACTCTTGACAATTTCTATGCCAGCTGGCTTAGTAAAGGTCTCAATGATCGGCAGTAGCGAATAGGTCGCCAACAATGGCGCCTCATCAGTCAGTGTATAAATGATTTTTGACTTTCCACCAGCCATATATAGCCCCTTGTGTTTGGTTGAGTTTTTCATGAACGAGCTTTTGGCCCAGTCCATTAAAACCGGTTTGCTTGATTAAGGTCTGAGAGTATCAGTCCTCAACGTATCTCAGTCAACGCAATATCTTGTGATATTGACATTTCGCTACGAAATAATGGTATAAAGCTTACGCTTTGTGACCAAGGAACCGGTTAGCTTAAATAAAACATGAGAGTATCAGCGTTGATTACTTCTCAGTCAATGTAATATATCGTGATATTGACATTTCGCTACGAAATACCAATGCTTGAGTACTTCCGTACGATTAAACCCTACATTTTTTAAAATTTTATTTGCAGATTCATTTCTGCCAAATATTTTATAAAATGCTTAACCATAATAAATTGTTTAAGTCCGTACGAATATTCGACTCAAGTTTCATTTACACTTTTAAAACAGATGAATGCTTCCAAAAGAATAAGCAAAGCTCATTTTTCCCAGAAGTTGCTGTAATTTTCTCTGTGGATGGCAATCTTGAACATTATCATATTCCACTTTTGATAAATCCTTATAGATACTCAACTTATCGTGGTAACTAATTATTTTCAAAAATCTTAATTAAAATTTTGATATACAAATGAGGGAAACTGAATCTGTTCCCTCATTCACACAATAATTTATGCTAACGGTGCGTACAACGCTATCAATTGCATCAACCTTTCAACCAAACCTCTAATTTGGTTTGATCTTCAACTTTTAACTCAACCGAATTCAGAGGATTCTCTCCAGCATGAAGCTCAAACTGTAGGAGCTCATCGCGACGGAATGCATAAACTATAAATGAGCCTTTTTGTTTTGCATACTTCGCCAACAACTTTTCTGATGCTTTGATACCATCAATCGCAATAATGACATCGTTAGCAGACAAACCTGCTTGCGCAGCAGCACTATCACGGCGAACATTTTGCACGATAACACCGTCAGCTTTATCTAGCACTTTTAAGCCAAAAGGTAATGCTTTGTTATTTTTAACGATATAGCTCAAACCAAACTCTGGGAATAGTTGATCCAATGGCAATTCATCAGTGGTATTGATCAAATGATTAATTTGTTCAATCCAGTTATCCCCAGTCAATTCATTACACAATTCAAAAATCGTGCGTTCATTGACCTGAATGCCCTTTTGGGTATTTTCATACAAACGGCGCATCAAGGCATCTAAGTTTGAACCACGTAAACGCAAGCCCAAGTCTAAGCAAAGCGCAACTAAGCTACCTTTGTTGTAATAACTTGTTCCTGCATTATTTGAGTTTTCATCCTGACGATAGAATTTAATCCATGCATCAAAACTTGATTCTGACACAGACTGAATAAAGCGCCCTGGATTTTGCAAATAACGCTCAATCTGTGCTTTAAGTAAATCCAGATAGGATTTTTGAGAAATAACGCCGCTGCGTAATAAAATTAAATCATCATAATAAGAAGTAAAGCCTTCAAAAATCCACAATAAGCTCGTATAGCCTTCTTTATGTAGATCATAATTCGTAAAGTTTTCAGGACGGATAAATTTAACTAACCATGAATGAAAGTATTCATGGCTACATAAGCCTAAGAAACGCTGATAATCTTTAGACGGTTCTTCAGCTTCATCTACTTTCGGCAAATCATCACGTGGTGTGATCAAACTGGTGCTATTACAATGCTCTAGACCGCCATAACTATTGCCCGTTGCCATAGTCATAAAGGTATAGTTTTGAAAGGGTGCAGAACCGAACATCTTAATTTCAGTCTGACAGATTTGCTGAATATCAGTTTGTAACCGCTCTAGATTTGTATTGTGTTTACCTGAAATCACAAACTCATGCGGAATACCATTTGCTTCAAAGCTAAAACGGCTTTGCTCTGCCAACTCAAATGGACTATCAATCAACTGATCGTAGTTATCTGCCTTTAAAGTATAGCGTCCTTTCACCAAACTCTTAGCAGTTAAACCTGTTGCAATTTGAAAATGTTTTAATTCATGCGGTAAGAAAATTTCAACTTCACATGGTGATTGTTCTTGATCGATTAAACCTAAACAAACACAAGCAGGGTTTACATATAGGCGAGTTTGATCAACATAAGCACCCCTTACCGACAAATCATAAGCATACACATCATATTCAACCGTAATCAATTCATGATCTGTATTGAATAATTGCCAACGGTTCTTTTCCGTTTTCTTAATACTAAGTAACCGCCCTGCTTCATCAGATGCTTTTACTGATTCAATATGTTTTGAAAACTCTCGAATCAAATAACTGCCAGGAATCCATGTCGGTAACCAAAGTTCTTGGTTCGGATTAGCAAGGAAACGAAGTGTGACATGAATAAGATGTTGGCGATAATCGTCAAACTCAATTTGATAGTGCAACATAGTTTTAGATCATAAAAATAGGAACAGTTTCACACAGCTTAGCATTTTTTTACAAAGTCATGCGTAGATGTCTTAATTGTTGGCAAAAGTTGCTGGATTCTGCAACAAAAAAGTCATAGCATGCTTTTTTTCGCTTTCCATGCCATTGGATCGGCTGCACTAGGTGTTCTCTTGAAATTTCTCCTCTCGCTCTTTACGTTGTTTAGTCTGTTATGTGCCAATTTAGTACATGCCAATTTACTTAATATCGCTCCTGAAACGGTTGAAGCGCAAGCTTGGTCGATCGTAGATGCTCAATCAGGTCAAATCATTGCTGAACATAATAGTCATGTTCAACGTTCGCCTGCATCGCTCACCAAAATGATGGTGGCTTATATTGCTTTGAAAGAAATCGAAGCAGGTAAATTACGTAAGGAAGAGGTATTAACCGCAACACCTGTGGTGAGCACGGTCATGTGGGATGAATCCCAAATGTATTTAAAAGCTGGTGAACAAATTTCTGTTGATCAACTTTTAGCAGGATTGATTGTCATGTCTGCCAATGATGCAGCAGTTACGCTTGCTGAAAAAATTTCAGGTGGTGTTCCACAGTTCGTTGCACGAATGAATAAAGAAGCCCAAGCCTTAGGAATGAAAGATACCCATTTTAGTAATCCTGCGGGTATCACCATGACAGATCATTACTCAACTTCAGCAGATTTAAGTCTATTAGCAAAAGCGATCGTAAAAGAGACACCTGAATATTTACATTATTCAAAAATGCCAAGTTTTAGCTATAACCAACGTTTCCACCGTGCAACAAATCTTGCATTAAAAATGGATCCAACAGCAGATGGTTTAAAAACAGGTTATACCAAGGCGGCAGGTTACAACTTGGCTTTAACCGCTGAGCGCCCTACTCTAAATCCACATGTTGATAAGCGTCGTTTGATTGTAGTGGTACTTGGAACACCAAGTGCGGTAAAACGGGCTGAAGTCGCGCATAAATTAATGAATTTAGCGTATACATACACACGCGATGAAGAAGTGATTCCAAAGCAAAAGCTAATTGCTGAACTTCCTGTCATCAAATCAACTTTAAAAATTTTCAAAGTTGAAACTCAACAACCCACTATCGTAACAACATCTTTATACGATCAAGCGACACCAATTGATTTAAATAGTTTTGATTTACTCACACAACGTATACATTTGCTTGATACAAACCAGCAAATCAAAACCATTGAACCACTTGAAACGACAAAAACACACGTCAATATCAAACTCAATCAACAGCATTTAACAGCACCATTGACGCAAGTCATGAATTTGGCCACAGTGACGGTTTATCAAAATAATCAGTTAATTCGTAGCCTACAAATTGAAAATAACGTGGAAATTGAGGAAGCGAATATTTTTCAAAAAATTATGATTTGGTTTGCAAACTTATTCTCGTTTTTTTCAACAAATGATGTCAAAGCTGCCAAAATTTATCCTTTAAATCAAGGATAAAAAAACCTACTATTTTTATCAAGATTAACCATACAATGTTGAAAAAAGGATGGCATAATCCAACCATCCTTTCACAAAAATAATTAGGTTAATCATGAGCAAAACCTTACATCATATTGTGATTGTGGGTGGTGGCGCAGGTGGTTTAGAGCTTGCAACACAATTAGGTGAACGTTTTGGCAGGAAAAAGAAAGCCAAAATTACCCTAATCGACCAAAATCTCACGCATATATGGAAGCCTCTCCTACACGAAATTGCCGCTGGCTCACTAAATCCTCACGAAGAACAAACCAATTATTTTGCTCACGCAGAAAAACATGATTTTGAGTTCATCCTTGGAACCTTAATCAACGTAAATAAAGATCAAAAAAAAATTACGATTTCACCTCCTCAACTTTCTAAAGAACATACTCCTGTTATTCAGAGTCTTAGCTACGACACACTGATATTAGCTGTTGGTTCAGTTTCAAATGACTTCGGAACTGAAGGTGTACGTGAAAATTGTCATTTCTTAGATAGTCGCAAACAAGCCGATATTTTCCAACAGGACTTGTTCCATCTTTATATTGAAGCGCAAAACCAAGCAACTGAACGTGCCTTGAATATTGGTATCGTGGGTGCGGGTGCAACAGGTGTTGAATTAGCGGCTGAACTGATTGAAACCACGAAGAATTTTTATCGTTATGGGTTAAAGAAAATTAATCCAAAGCAAGTTAAAATTACTTTGATCGAAGCCTCAGATCGTATCTTGCCTGCGCTCAATGAAAAAACAGCTGCACATAGCGCGAAACAATTACAAAAAATGGGCATCGACATTCTGACGCAACATCAAGTGCAAAAAGTCGATAAATCAAATGTCTATTTTAGCAACGGTCAAGTTTTGCATTCAGACATTACCGTATGGGCGGCAGGTGTCAAAGCGCCCAAAGTTTTAGAATCATTTACAGATTTTAAACGCGATAAAATTAATCGTTTAATGGTCTATGCGACATTACAAACGTATTCAGATCCAAATGTTTTTGCCTTTGGAGATTGTGCAAATTGTCAGCTTGATGCACGTCAACCTCCATTAGGACCACGTGCACAGGTCGCAAGCCAACAAGCGACATTCTTGGTAGATGCTATGGCCGCTCGTTTATCTGGTTCACCTCAACCTATGTTCAATTTCAGTGATAAAGGCTCTTTGGTTTCATTAAGCCGTAATCAGGCTGTTGGAGAATTACTTGGTGATGTAAGCGTACAAGGTTTTATTGCCAAAACAATGTATGTGTCTTTGTATCGATTACATCAAGCCAATATTCATGGTTATACTCAAGCAGGAATGCTCACCATGAAAGATTTTCTGACACGTCGTGTACGTCCAAAAATTAAACTGTATTGAGTTGAAATTTTCTATTTCGTTCCCATTTATAACGAAATAGTTTCAAAAAGTGGAAAATAGTCAACAAAATCTATTTTTCACTTTATGATGTACACCTAAATTGATTGAATGGATCAAACAACATGACTGCTATTGCAAATAACCACGTGGTTTCATTCCACTACACTTTAACAAACGCTGAGGGTGAAACACTTGATCAATCTCAAGGTGAACCACTTGCATATTTGCACGGCGCGGGCAACATCATTCCAGGTTTAGAAAATGCTCTTCTTGGTAAAACAGTAGGCGAAAAATTTACTGTAACTGTTCCAGCTGCTGAAGGTTATGGCGAATATAACCCAGACCTCGTACAAGAAGTTCCAGCTCAAATGTTCCAAGGTGTAGACAATATCCAAGCGGGTATGCAATTCCAAGCTCAAACTGATGATGGCGTTCAAATCGTAACTGTTAAAGCAGTTGAAGGCGACAACGTTATTGTTGATGCAAACTTCCCTCTTGCTGGTCAAGACTTAACTTTCGAAGTTGAAATCGTAGAAATCCGTGATGCTAGTCAAGAAGAATTAGATCACGGTCATGTTCACGGTGCAGGTGGTCACCACCACTAATTCATTTTTGAATTAGATAAAAAAGCAAAGCTTCGGCTTTGCTTTTTCTTCACATAAGCACCTATAAAATATAAATAATAATTTTTAAAGAACTTTATAGAATTGCTATGTCAAATACTTATCAATTAATCTGGTTCCGCCAAGACCTCCGCGTCCGTGATCAGGCTGCTTTATGGCATGCCCGTCAGAATGGTCCATGTATAGCGATTTGTATTCTGTCACCTGAACAATGGCAACGTCATGATGATGCGGATATTAAAATTGATTTTTATTTGCGCCAACTTTTAGAGCTAAAAACAGAACTTTCCAAACTACAGATCCCTTTACTCATATTTACTGTGTCTCTTTGGGATGACATTGCGGAGTTTTTTGTTGATCTCGCAGAAAAATTACCATTTGAAAATGTGTATGCCAATATTGAATTTGGCTTCAATGAACTCAAACGCGATAATGAAGTACAACAAAGTTTAAATCGTCAAAAAAAACAACTGATACTGTTTCAAGATCGAACGCTGTTTCCAGTTGCAAGTATTCGAACTCAATCGAATCTACCCTATCAAGTTTTTGGTGCTTTCAAAAAAAGTTGCTATCAGCGCTTGGAACTCGGTTTACCTCAGTGTTATCCAATCCCAGAAATCCAAGCAACCTTAGAGTTTGATTTTTGTCAGCTACACCAAACAGATTTACAGCACATCCAAAATCACTATGCTGACAAAATTAAAGACAAAAATGCGAGTGAATGGCGAGTGGGTGAAAAACATGCGAAAAACCTACTCAATCAGTTTGTTGAAAAACGAATTATTCAATATAACGCTTTACGGGACTACCCTTCGGTTAAAGGAACTAGTCAACTTTCTGCTTATTTAAATATTGGAATTATTTCAATTCGTCAGTGCATTCAAGCAGCATTTAGACATCAACAAGGTGATTTTGTTATCCAGTCCGAAGGACAACAAACATGGTTGAATGAATTATTATGGCGTGAATTTTATCAAAATATATTATTTGATTTTCAACAAGTCTCCAAACATTTACCCTTCAAAGCAGCAACCCAAAATATCAATTGGCGCGATGATCCAGTTAATCTAGAAAAATGGCAACAAGGGCAAACAGGTATTCCAATTGTAGATGCTGGTATGCGTCAGCTACTCGCAACAGGTTGGATGCATAATCGAGTTCGTATGATTTGCGCTATGTTTTTAACTAAAAATCTATTGATTGATTGGCGCATTGGCGAACAATGGTTTATGCAACATTTAATCGATGGTGACTTAGCGGCAAATAATGGTGGATGGCAATGGTGTGCATCTACAGGCACAGATGCTGCCCCTTATTTCCGAGTATTTAATCCAATTAGTCAATCACAAAAATTTGATTCCAATGGAGACTATATTCGTAAATGGGTACCAGAACTTGCGCATTTGGATGCGCAAATCATACATGAACCTTATGCAAAATATTTATCAAAAAATCTCAATTATCCGAAACCAATTGTTGATCTTAAAACTAGCCGAGCACGCGCGATCGAAGCTTTCAAATCATATTTATAGCCTTCACCAAGGCTATAAATTTGCTGAGTAATCATTTTTTAATCGCACAAATAAACAGTTCATCAAACCAACAACATAAAACAATCAAAAACCAGATTAATATGGTGTTAAGTTAATCAGAAAAGAATTCGTTAAAATAAAATAGCTATGCAAAATAATCCAGCATCAGCACTCATCTTATGGACTATCGCAGCTCAAATATTTATGGGTATCGTTGCTTATGAATGGTTACCTGCGAGTTACAGAAGCAGTTGGATTTTTTTAATTTTATTATTGGTTGCAGGCGCATTTTTAAATATTGGTGCAATAAAGCCGATCTCAACTCAAAATACCAACTCGATAGCTTATACAAAATCAATTTCACACCTATAAAAATGTTAAACTATTCACATATAATAACTAAATCACTATGCTGCTATCGTTAAAATAAGTTACTTTATAAGTAAGTTAAGTTGATGAATCGTCATAAAATTCTGCTCATAATGATTCATCTATTTGCCCCAATAATTACGTTTACATATATAAAAAGAGAGCCATTATGTCTTTGTCATACCATCAAGAACTTCATGTCATACAACGCTCAGGATGGCTGCGTGCTGCCGTGCTCGGCGCAAATGATGGCATTATTTCTGTCACAAGTTTAATTATGGGGATGGCAGCCAGTGGTGCGAGTTCGCAAACACTCTTGGTCACCTGTATTGCTGGACTGATCTCAGGTGCAACCTCGATGGCGGCTGGAGAATATATTTCGGTAAAATCTCAAGAAGATATTGAAAAATCAGACTTAAAATTTGAAGCAACTGAACTTGAAAAAAATCCGCATGCAGAATTGAAAGAACTGACTGAAATTTATATTTCGAGAGGTCTAAAACCTGAATTGGCACATGAAGTTGCCATACAACTCACAGAACATGATGCACTTGGGGCACATGCCCGTGATGAAATTGGCATACATGAAAATACTGCTGCGAATCCGATTCAAGCAGCGCTCTCTTCTGCTGCTTCCTTTTCATGTGGTGCTGTACTTCCTATGCTTGCCATTTTACTCAGCCCAAGTTCATGGGTCGCTCGCTCAGTTTTAATTACAGGTATCGTCTCACTCGCATTATTGGGAGCGTTATCCAGTTATTTTGCTCGAACATCAATGCTAAAAGGTAGTCTACGTATTACCTTATGGGGCATTTTAGCCATGGCATTTTCGAGTTGGGTCGGCTCATTGTTCCATGTGACTGGCATTTAATTTCTGTGTGACTCGGTATTTTAAAAGATTAGTATTCAATAATTAAATACTGATTATTATTTGCAGGGCTTTTTGTTTTTACGTTATGGTGATAGAAAAGCTAAAGAGTATATAAATCATGTCAATTTTAGAATTATTAGAAATAAAACATCCTATTTTCCTTGCTCCAATGGCTGGTGTATCAACACCAGAGCTTGCTGCTGAAGTTTCTAATCAAGGTGCTTTAGGTTCTTTGGGACTTGGGGCAAATTCAGCAGAGACAGCAAAACAACAAATTATTAAAACTCAAGAACTGACTGACCACCCTTTTCAAGTTAATTTTTTCTGCCATCAATCAGAACAACTCGATCCAGAAGTTGCTCAACAGTGGATTAATTATATTCGTCCTGAATTTGAAAAATTCGGAGCAGAACCTCCGACTGAATTGGATTGTATCTACCCAAGCTTTTTAGATAATAATGATTTCCTGAACGTTGTACTTGAAACTCGCCCCAAAGCTGTGAGTTTTCATTTTGGAATTCCACACCCTCATCAAATTGAAGCCTTAAAACAAGCTGAAATTATCACCATGGTTTCTGCAACCAATCTCATTGAGGCTCAGGCAATCGAAGCGGCGGGTATTGATATTATTATTGCTCAAGGCATTGAAGCTGGAGGACACCGAGGTATTTTTAATCAAACTTTTGATGCAGCCATTAAAACCAGTGATCTTGTGCAACTGCTCTCAACACATTGTAAATTACCTGTCGTAGCTGCTGGCGGTATTATGAATGGTGATCAAGCAAAATCGATGTTGAAATTAGGTGCTGCTGCTGTTCAATTGGGTACGGCATTTGTGCAATGTAAAAGTTCCAATGCGAATGCAGCCTATCGAAAAGCTTTATTCAGTCAATCTATTACACAGATCAGTTCAAGCTTATCAGGTCGTCCAGCACGCGGTTTAGTAGGGACTTGGCACATACTGATTGACTCACCAAATCGACCTCAAACGCCAGCCTATCCTTATACTTATGATCTAGCTAAACAACTCATGAGTATTGCAAATACCCACCAAGATTTTAGTTATGGCGCATTTTGGGCGGGGAGCAATGTAGCACAAATTAGAGAGTTGGAAGCTGCCGATTTAGTCAATCAGTTGGTCTTAGAAATTAAAACCAACTAATCTATATTTACAAAAAACCGACCTTAGGGTCGGTTTTTTAGATTTATTTAATCGCATCAAGTAATGTGTGTTGCGCGTTGTGCGGTTCCTCACCCTGAGCTGGTTTAGCGCGATCCCAGACACCATCACCTTGTAATAACCAAGCTTGCTGATTGTCTTTTAAATAATTCATTAAACCTAATTGATAAATACGCTTTTTCAGTGCAGAATCTTCAATCGGGAAACATGCTTCTACACGATTAAATAAATTACGATCCATCCAATCTGCACTTGAACAATAAATACGAGGATTACCATTATTACTAAAATAATAAACTCGTGTATGTTCCAAGAATCTTCCCACAATTGAGCGAACACGAATATTCTCTGACAAGTTCGGGAGACCCGGACGTAAGCAACAAATTGAACGAATAATTAAATCAATTTGTACACCTGCTTGCGATGCTTCATACAATTTATTGATCAGTTGGACTTCGGTTAACGCATTCACTTTTACAATAATCTGCGCCGATTTACCCTCTTTGGCATTCGCAATTTCTTCATCAATATAGTTGATTAGTTGAGCATGTAATGTAAATGGTGCATGCAATAACTTTTTCGGTTTTGCCATTTTCCCCATGCCCGTAAGCTCTTGGAAAATCCGATGTACATCTTCACACAAATCTTTATCTGTAGTCATTAGACCATAATCGGTGTAAATACGTGCATTCGTGGCATGGTAGTTCCCTGTACCCAAATGTACATAACGTACTAATTTATTATTCTCACGGCGTACCACTAAAATCATTTTGGCATGCGTTTTATAACCAACAATGCCATAAACAACTACGGCACCCGCTTCTTGCAATACATTTGCAACTTCAATATTTGATTCTTCATCAAAACGAGCACGTAACTCAATCACAGCAGTGACTTCTTTACCATTGCGAGCCGCTTCGGCAAGAACTTGAACAATTTCTGAATCTGCACCACTACGATAAAGTGTTTGTTTAATTGCCAAAACTTGCGGATCACGTGCTGCTTCACGCAATAATTGAATTACAGGCGCAAATGATTCAAATGGATGATGCAATAAAATGTCTTGCTTTTGCATCGCAGCAAAAATACTTTCAGTCTTCTTGAATACTTTTGGAACCACTGGCGTATGCGAGTCATAGCGTAAATGTGGACGTTTAAAATTAGAAAGTAATCGAGCCAAATTTACAGGACCGTCTACGCGATAAAGCTGTTCTTCTTCTAAATCAAATTCATCCAACAAATATTCATAAATATGCTTTGGACAATTATGCGTAACTTCTAAACGAACGGCACGTCCAAAACGACGTGAACTTAACTCACCTTTTAAAGCTTTTGCTAAATCTTCAACATCTTCATTTAAGGCTAAATCGGCATTACGCGTCACACGGAATTGATAACAACCTGTTGCCGTCATACCTGGGAATAGATCTGAAACATGTTCATGGATAATCGCAGATAACATGACATGATGTTCTTTACCATCCGTAAGCTCATCGGGTAAACGAACCACACGAGGTAAAGAGCGAGGCGCAGGCACTACAGCAAGATCAATCTGACGACCAAAAGCATCTTTACCTTCCAGCGTGACAATAAAGTTCAAACTTTTATTGACTAAACGTGGAAATGGATGTGCTGGATCAAGACTAATCGGTGTTAAAACAGGCGCAACTTGTTCTTGGAAGTATTTTTTAATCCATGCAGATTGTGCTGGGGTCAATTCGCCACGACGTAAGAAGCAAATATCTTCCTCACGCAATTTTGGTAAAATTTGTTCATTTAAAATACGATATTGTCGTTCAATCGCAGCATGTGCTGTTTTAGAAATTTGATCGAGCACTTGCTTAGGGGTCAAACCATCTGGTGTACGACTTTCATTGCCTAAAGTTAATTGCTCCATCATTCCTGCAACACGAATTTCAAAAAATTCATCTAAATTTCTTGAAAAAATAAGCAGGAAATTCATTCTTTCTAATAATGGGTGGAGAGGATCAACTGCTTGCTCAAGTACGCGTAAATGAAAATCGAGAATAGAAAGTTCACGATTTATATATCGATCATTATAAGTATATTCTGTTGGCGTTGTTGTCGTCACTGCAGTATTCATACTGAACCTTGTCGCTTTATCATTCATCAAAACACGGTTTAAGTATGCTGCAAAATTATGTCAATTTGGTAAAAAAGCCCAAAAATATTGAGCTTTTTTTTATTTATCTGAATTATTGTGGAATTTGTGTACTATTCATATACCTTAAAATCACACGCTTACGAAACTGCAACTTATGATCATTGCGATGGTCTTGATAATACTTAGGATTTGGTAGTAAAGCAGCTAAAAAAGCAGCTTGCTCACGTGTTAAACTTTTCGAGCTCTTACCATAATAAAATTGTGCAGCAGCTTCAACACCATAGATATTTTGACCAAACTCGACCGAATTCATATAAACCTCTAAAATTCGACGTTTTGACCACATACGTTCCATCATCCATGTAGCAACAGCTTCCTGCCCCTTACGAATAAATGAACGCTGATTATAAAGGAATAAGTTTTTTGCTAGCTGTTGAGAAATCGTAGAACCGCCTGCAACGACTTCCCCTTTTTCATTATTACGCTCTAATGCAAACTGAATCCCAGCCCAATCGAAACCATGATGATGAATAAATTTGGCATCTTCCGCAGCCAAAATTGCATGCTTAAAGTTATCACTAATATCATCATAATCACGCCAGTCTTGTTGAATTGGCTTAAAGTCAGTCAGGTAATCCCAACGCATAAACATCGTTGTTTCAACAGGCTGCGTTCTCCACCACACCAAGCTACTAAAAATCCAAAGCTGAATGAGAAGAATGATACCGATAATCAACATTACTGCACGTGCTAAAAAGGCTTTCATTAAAGCGCATCACTCCTTGGGCAACAAATTCATGCTAAGCTATTTTTATATCGTAATAACTTGCATAAACATATGACTGAAACCACTCCACCACAAATTACTCAAAAGTTGCAAATACAGATATGGTGGTTTACAGCATTATTAATTGCCATCAATGTTGGTTTATTTGGCTGGCAAATTCTTTCAGGTGTGAATATTACCGACCCTTCCCCTATGGATGCAATTACTTGGGGAGCAGATTTTACACCACTCACCTTCTCTGGACAGCCTGAACGTCTGTTTAGCAGTATGTTTTTCCATTTCGGTCTAATCCATTTAATGCTGAATATGTGGGCACTGTATATTTTTGGAAGTGTTGCTGAACCACTTTTTGGTCGTCGTTATTATATTGCGCTGTATTTTCTCGCGGGTTTAATGGGTAGCGTTCTTTCCAGTTATCTCAGTATTCGTGACGGCTATGAATTATTACAACATTTCGATCCCAAATTACTGCCACATATCAGTGCTGGTGCATCTGGCGCAGTGATGGGCTTAGGTGCTGCGCTCACAACGGTTTCTTTATTTCCACCTTTACCCCAACAACGTTTTTGGTTAGATAACAAGTCATTATTATTAATTATGGGCATTAACCTTGCCTTTGGTTTTACTGTTTCAGGTATTAATAATGCAGCACATATCGGTGGAATGATCATGGGTGCTTTACTTGCAGGCTCTTGGTATTTCAGTCATAAAACTCAACATCGAGTTATCTTACAAATCATTGCACTGGTTTTAGGTAGTTTATTAACGCTCGGATTTTATGTTTACTGTAATGAGTTAAGCACAGGACTTAATTCTCTATGGAATGAAATCCTGCGCCAAAACCAGTTAAGCTTTTAAGATTGATTAATTTCTCTCAGACTTTGTAAAGGTGGAATATCACATAAATAACTGAGTCGGTATCGACCAATCAACATACATACCAGCATCATACTGAGCGGTAAAATTAACCAAATTTCAGGATGAAATTGGATTGCCATTTGCATCTTGTAACTGGCAATCGCACTAATCACTTCAGCAAAAAGACATGCTACAATTCCTGCCACCAAGCCAATAAAACCAATTTCTAAACTGAGCATCTGTTTTAATTTATTTTTTGCGACACCAAAAGATCGTAATAACGCCACTTCTTTACGGCGCTCATCCATTAAAACATTCAAACATGCAATTAAAACCAAGATACCTGACAAACCAACCAATATTGCCAGTACTGTCACCACCTGAACCAATATATTCATTAAGCGTTTCACTTCATCTAATACACGCCCCACATCAATAAATACGGTATTGGTAAATTGTTCAATCAAGCGTACCATTTTCGGCTGATCCGCAGTAGGGACATAAAAACTACCTAAATAGCTTCCTGCATTTTCATCCATGGTTTTGGGCGAAAAAATAAAGAAAAAATTAGGACTAAAACTCTCCCACTCAACTGAACGTAGGTTAATCACTTTGGCATCCAATGATCCTTCAGGCAAACTAAAACTCAGTTGATCCCCCACTTTAATCCCTAATTCAGTAGCCAATTTTTCTTCTACCGACACTTGCCCAACTTGGGTGAACTTTGGGTTCCCTTGAGTAATCAGATTATCTTTTGGATAACGCTCCGCTTGAGTTAGATTCAATTCACGGCGTAAGGAATTATTTTGTTGAATCAGTTCAGTACTGAAAGCCTGACCGTTTTTAGCAATCAAGCGTCCCCGAATATTGGGATATAGAGGTGTTGATTGCCACTTATTCTGCTCAAGCTGTTGTTTGAACTGTGGCATATCAAATGGTGGTAGACCGTAGACAAACTGATTCGGTGTACCTTCAGGCAATTGCTGCTGCCAACGCTCTAATAAATCCGTTCTTAAAACACTTAGAACTGTTATTAAGCTGAGACCTAATGCAAGCGCTGTGATTTGCAAGGCTGTCTGATGTGGGATTCGAACATAAGCAGATAAGGGATGTTTCAACTGCTTAATTACTCTCAGTAATGACCAAATCACAGCAAATAGAGTCACACAAAGTACTAATATGGCAGATAAGACCAATAAACTTAATTTTAAATTATCACTCAGCACCAAACTAAAGATGACCAAACTCACAATACCGACACTAAACATCATCATGTAGGACTTACGTGAACGCTCTTGCTGACGAATGACACGAATCGGTGGCGTATTCAATAATTCCCAAATACTTGGCAAAATGAAACCAATCAGCACCATGACACTGGTAAAAATTGCAATGGGTAATGCCATAAGCAAATCAGCAATAGCAAAGCTGAGTTGCAATTGTGGAATCAGTTGCAACATCAATTGCAACAAACCGTATCCCAACGCGATTCCGATTAAGCTTCCAATCACAATTGATAAGGCACTGACAATCGCAAGCAATATCATATAAGCGACTAATATCTGTCGTTTACTCGCACCGAGACAACGCATCAAAGCAATATGATCCTGATTTTGTTGCACATAACGTTGGCTGGTTAAAGCAATCGCAATCCCACACAATAGAATGGTTAAGAGGTTGGCAAGCTGTAGAAAGGTATCCAGATTTTCAATAGGTTTCATCAAACGGGTATTGGACTGACTCGCATCACGTAGTTTCAGTGTGCTTTGTTCACTATTCTCTGCTTGTTGATTATGTGGATCAGCTTCAAGCTTGGTTTCTTGTTTAAAGATGGTCTTAAATGTTTCAACTTGTTTTGGCTCACCTGCCATTAATAATCGATAATCAATCCGACTCCCAACCTGAATAGCATTTGTTTTCGCAATATCTGCTTGATGAATAATCACGGTCGGTGAAAAACCTGAAAAGCCCAACTCCTGATTAGAATCATGCTCAATAATGCCTGTTACTTTAAATTTTCCATCAGCAATTGCAACCTGATCCCCCAGTTTTACTTTTAACAGATCAATTGCTCTTGGACTTAACCAAACTTCACCTTGTTGAATAGATTTCGCTCTCGGTTGAATCTCTAATTTACCACGCAGTGGAAAATGCTCATCGACAGCTTTGACATTGACCATCACAAATTGGTCTTGGGTATGTGCCATTGATCCAAACAAAGTGACAGGTGTCTGTTTTAGATGAAGTTGTTGGGCATTTTGTACCCACTTTGATTGGATAGGGTCATTATCAGACAGAACTAAATCTGCACCGAGCATTTCGGCAGCTTGCAATGAAACGGCATTTTGAACTTGAGTATTACTAAATTTTAATGCGGTGGTGGCACTTATAGCTAAAGACAGGGCAATAATCAGTAAATATAACCCTCCTGTGCGGAAACTTTGCAAAAGTAGTGGTTTGAGAACTGAACTCATACACCCTCCTGCACTTTTACAATTTCTTGGATTTGACCATCAAGCAATTTGACATGCCGTTGACACAAGGCTGCTAAATTTTGATCATGCGTTACAAGGATTAAAGTTGTTCCGAGTTCTTTGTTTAAATCAAATAACAGTTGCTCAATTTCTGCTGCGGTTTGCCCGTCCAGATTACCTGTCGGTTCATCTGCAAAAATAATCTTAGGCTCAGCAATTAAGGCTCGAGCAATCGCAACACGTTGTTGCTCACCACCCGATAAAACTTTAGGCGTTTGCTGTGCTTGGCGAACTAATCCAACACGCTCTAGCCATTGCAATGCCTTACTTTCAGCTTGCCTAAAATTGAAATCAGGCTGAAGACGTAAGGGTAACATCACATTTTCGAGTGCACTGAGCTGTGGTAAAAGCTGAAAAGATTGAAACACGAAACCAATATTTTCTAAACGAACCTGAGCACGCTGCTCTTCAGTTAAAGTATGCACCGCTTGTCCACAGACCCACAATTCGCCCATACTTGGTCGATCAAGTGTTGCTAGAATACCCAATAGAGTGGATTTTCCAGAACCTGAACGACCTGTAATCGCAATCTGTTCCCCCTGATAAATATCTAAATCGATATTTTTTAAGATGGTTAATGTTTGCTGATTAATGTGGATATTTTGTGTAACTTTTTGGGCAGAAATAATCGGCTGTGGCATCATGTCACGTATCCTTTAGGACAAATTTAAAGTGCAATGCAAATATCTAAAGTTTTATTTTCGCTATCCAAAACATTTGGAATCATCACGATTTGCTCATTACCCGCTTTCGCATCAGCAAAGACTATTTTAATTTTGGGTGACAGTCTCAGTGCAGGTTATGGCATAGATGCCAAACAAGGCTGGGTAAACCTATTACAACAGCGTTTAGATCAACAGTATCCGAAACAGCATAAAGTGGTCAATGCAAGCGTCAGTGGTGAAACTACAAGTGGTGCTTTGGCAAGATTGCCTAAATTATTACAAACTTATCAGCCTGAAATTGTTGTAATTGAGTTAGGTGGAAATGATGGCTTACGAGGTCAACCCCCTCAAATGATTCAAAAAAATTTAGCACAATTGGTACAACTCAGCCAAAAGCAGAAAGCTTCTGTTTTACTATTTGGCATGAAAATACCACCCAATTATGGGACGGCGTATAGCAGCGCTTTTGAAAAAAATTATAAAGTTGTAAGCCAGCAATATAAGGTCAAGCTATTGCCTTTCTTTTTAGAAGGGATCGCTGGACATAAAAATTTAATTCAAAACGATCAAATTCACCCAAATGCTAAAGCTCAACCTATTCTATTAAATTTAGCTTATCCATACATAAAAGGTGCCCTTTAGGCACCTCTTATTTTTTAGAGTCTGAGATTTTAATTAAAAATCAAAGAATGTCACTTCACCTGTCTCAAGCGAATATTCTGCGCCAACAACAATCATTTTGCCTTTTTCAATCAAACCCTCTAATACAGCTGAGCCATGACGTAGCTGATTCACTGAAGCAAATACATTTGAACGTACTGCATGCGCAGACAATTTTTTCAAATCATCCTTTAACTCAGTTTGCATTAAGATTTCAACAGATGGGCGTACACGATTTACGATTGACATCAAGTTTGAAGATGGTGCTTGATCCGGATGTTTGAGTGTATCAATCGTTGCTTGAATCGCACCGCAATGACTATGTCCTAATACAACAACCACAGCACAATCATAACGTTCAGCAGCAAATTCAACGCTACCAACCTGAGAGGGTGCAACAATATTTCCAGCAACTCGGATAACAAACAAGTCACCTAACCCCTGATCAAATACCATTTCCGCAGGCACTCGAGAATCAGAACATCCTAAGACGATAGCAAAAGGATTTTGTTCACTTGCCATTTCAGCACGCTCTTGGTGAGTGAGCAATTTTTGCTGGGTCATTTCCCCTTTAACAAAACGAGCATTACCAGATTTTAAACGTTCTAAGGCTTCTTGAGCGGTGAGCATGCGTACATCCATCTATGATTGACATGAAAAACTAGTTTAATGTGAGTATGCTAGATTGTCACTGACAAAAATAAAAACTCTCAGACAATTGAGTGTCCTGATATCAAGAAAAATAATGGAAAATTAATCATTTTATTGGCAAGAATTTCCATACATCTGTAGATTATGCAAATGACTGCATTCCAAACTTCTACAATAATCAACTGGTTTAAAAATAAATCAAGGATAGAACAATCATGACCAAAACACTGTTTTCAACACCATTCCGAAAAACGATCACTGCCACTTTGCTCTCATTCAGCTTAGCAACAATTGCTGTAAGTTCTACTCAAGCTGCTGAAATAGAAATGAGTTTCCAAAATGTATTACAACAAGAACGTGCTTGGGCTGGCTTACAGACCAAGACATTAAAAGTAGGAGATATTAGCTGGTCATATAGTGAAGGTGGTCAAGCAGGAAAACCTATTGTTATTTTAATTCATGGTTTAGCAGGTAGTCGTGATAACTGGAATCGTGTCGCACATGCATTAACCGCAAATTACCATGTTATTATCCCTGACTTACCAGCGAGTGGCGAAACGCAAGTTCCTAAAGACTTTGATTATTCAGTTCCTAATGTGACTGAAAAATTACGTCGTTTTATCGAAGCCGCAAATTTGACAGGGCCAGCACATATTGCAGGTCACTCACTTGGTGGATCGATTGCAATGCTATACGCAGGTCAATATCCTTTTGAAACGAAAAGCCTATTCTTGGTCGATGCTGCTGGTGTGTACAAAGCAGCAACAACGCCTTATCTAAAAGATCCGAAACATTTGAAAAACATGATCGTCAGTAAAAAAGGTGACTTTAATTTCTTGATGCAACAGGCGATGTATGCTCCGCCATTTATTCCAAAAGAAATTGCTCAAGCACAGGAAAAAATGATGATTGGTCAAGTTGAGCAAACTCAAAAAATAGTGGATCAATTGATCGCACTTAATAAACTGTTTACTCCTGATTCTTTTGCTCTGCTTGCAAAATCAATTGATGCACCCACCCTGATTTTATGGGGCAAGCAAGATAAAATTATTAATGTCGAAGTGGCACCTGAGTTAAAATCATTATTGAAAAATGCGCAAGCACCTGTGATTTTAGATAATGTGGGACATATGCCAATTTTGGAAGCAGATCAATTGGTGGTTCAACAATATCTACCTTTCTTGAGCAAAATCCAGACACAAAAGCCTGCAACTGCACCATCTCCATAAGTTTAGTAAGAATTTGAGGTTTTATGTCTAAACATCCAATGATAGAACAGCTAATTGATGCGCAACTTGATTTTTTAGATCAAGAGTTTTCACAATCAGAAACCATTCAATATGAGTTTAAGCAATTCTATCATTGGTTACGGTTGCAACAGCTACAACATATTTGGTCATTTGAACAGATTTTTAAACTGATCGAAAAGCAAATTCTTGCAACGCCCGCCAGTCCATTTCTCATTGAGCAAATTGCTGAGCATATTCGTTTTGCATTGATTCATCCGCTGAACGATAGCACCACAATTGAAGAGGTTATGCCTGTATTAACCATCGACTCAATTGCACAATACGTCGCAGGAAAAGCTGGACATCGGCAACGTTTAATTCAAACTATCGTCAATAATCCAGCCTTTTCAGCCTTGATTACGCAGCTTATACAACACTCCATCCAAGATTACTTAGATAATTCGGTCATGTCTAAACGCGTTCCTGGCGTAGGACATTTCATGAAAATGGGAAAATCCGTTTTAGAAACCGTTACGGATTCCAACCTGAATGAAACGATTGGTCATTATTTGCAAAAGAATATTTTAAAAATTAGCCAAATGAGCGAAAAAGTTTTGAATCAACATTTTAATGATGACAAGCTCTATCACTTCCAAGCAAATCTTTGGCATAAAATCAAACTGATGCCGATTTCAGTATTGCGAAATTACTTTGAAGTCCAAGACCTACCTCAAACTGTGGGATTAGGTCATGAAATTTGGGATCATATTCGCCAAACGCCTTACTTGAAACAGCAGATTCATGATGGGGTCTATGCATGGTACGCAAGAAACCAAGAGAGAACTTTCGATTTGTTACTGCGTGATCTAAATATTGATGAAGATTTAATTCAGAATGAATTGAATAATTTACTTACACCCGTGCTACAGCAAGTGATTCAAACTGGGTATTTAAGACAACGAGCACGCGCACATCTAGAAAAATTTTATTACTCAGAACAAGTCCATGAAATACTAAAAAAACAAGGCACTTAAAGTGCCTTGTTTTATCGTCGTTTGCTTAGAATGAATATTTTAAACTTGCATAATAAGCCCGACCTGGTTCGTTGTATGTTTGACTGATTGAATTACTATCTCTTAAAATTTGTTTGTCAAATAAATTACTTACACCAAGACGAGTGCTGAATTGGCTGTTAAATTTATAGCCCATATTTAAACCGACTAAGCTATAACTTTTTACATCACTTGGCTTAATCGCACTACTTGTACCACCTGAACCCACACCTGCTTCAATCCTATTTTCTGCGAATTGACGTGATTTTTGACGACCATATTGAGTGTAAACAAAATTCACATCCAATTGATCCGTGATGTCATAATCGAAAATTGAGTTAATCGTATACTTTGGAACAAGTGACAAAGGATTTCCTGTTTTCTTATCCTTAGAGTCCATCATATAAGTGAAATTGTTGGTCCAGCGGATATTGCCATAATCTAGTCCTAAACTCCCTTCAAACCCTTGAATCAATGCCTCTGGTGTATTATCCCAACGAAGAATATTCCAAGTCGTTTGCGTAACCCCTCCGTTTGCATTTGTACTTGAACCATTCACAGTCCCAACAATGTCTGTTCCAGCAACAATCTTATTTTTATAATCATTACGGAACCAAGCTAAGCTGGCATTCACAACATCTTTTTGGAATTGAATCCCAATTTCTTTGTTGATTGAAGTTTCTGGTTTTAAATCGCCATTACCTTGTAATAAACAGCGCGAAGCAATATTTGCAGGACAACCATTACCATTGGTACTTAATAAATAACCTTCAGCATTTTGGTACATATTCGGGGCTTTATAGGCTTTGGCAATCCCCCCTTTCAAAGTAAAATGATCATTTAATTTTTGCGTTATGTTTAAACTTGGACTCCAGTTTGAGCCTGATTTACTATGATCATCAAAACGTAAACCGACCACAACATCGGTCATATCTGTAACTTTGAAGTTATCTTCAATATATGCCGATGCAATTCGTGATTCCATTTTACTACGATCACCTTTAGCAAGCTGATCGCCATAGCCAGCACCACTTTGATCCTTACCTTGTGTTGTAGAGGTCTGATCAGTGAATTTGTCTTCCACCCACTCGACACCCAAGGTCAATGCTTGTGGCAGATAATATTCAAGTGGAATATTTAGCTCGCCATTTAATCTTAACGTGTCTAGTTTAGATGTAACACGATCATTTAAATTATTAATTTTTCCTTCAACACTTCCTGCTAAACCTTCTGGAAGTCTTTTATTACGTGTTTTATCATACTGCGCAACCAATTTACTTTTGCCCCAATCCCAATCTCCCTCATGAGTTAGCGCCAAGCTATCTCGATACATGGTATTGGTTTCTTTCCCAATAAGTTGAGAAAGAATTGGGTCGGTTTCTGCATTTGAATTTAATTGAGAGTCTCCAGAATAAATATTACCTTGGCGACCAGAAGAAATATCAAGCAATACTGTTTGTTCATCAGTTGCTTGCCAAGCTAAGCGCCCAGCAATATCTTTATTTTTAACCCCTTCTCGACCAGCAGCCTGACTGCCAATTGATTTATTAATATCTACTGCATCTGCATCAGTTTTATTGTAATTACCATATAAACGATAAGATAAAATGTCTTTAATGATTGGACCACTTAGATTGAAACTTGCTCGAGTAGAATCGCCTTCTTTGGAATCTTCAGGTTGATTGGTATATAGCTCAACGGAGCCATGTGTCTCATTCGTTACTTTCTTAGTAATAATATTGACTACACCACCCGCCGCTCCAGAACCATAACGAGCTGCTGCTGGACCTCGTAAAACCTCAATAGACTCGATTGCTTCTACTGGCACCCAATTTGAATCTCCCCGTGTGTCACGCTCTCCTTTCCAACCATAGCGTACAGAGTTACGTGAGGACACAGGCTTTCCATCAATCAAAATGAGTGTATTCTCAGGCCCCATACCACGAATATCAATTTGACGATTATTTCCACGCTGACCTGTTGCACTATTCCCTGTTAAGTTAACGCCTGGCATACGACGAACGTATTCAGAAATATCATTACGTACTGGAATTTTTTCTAAATCTTCGGCAGTGATCTTAGAAACTCCGAGAGATTGTTTAATTTGTTCCTCTGCTGTTAGAACAATTGCCTCCAGTTTAACAACATCATTTTCATTTGATTTTTCAACCAATCCACTTTGATTAACTGTAGTTTCTGCTGCATATGCAAACGCCATCATGCCACTCAGAATTGAAGTCGCGAGTAATGTATGGCGTGCTATTTTATTAGACATATTCCCACCTCATTAAGATAAATCATAAGATTTGCTAAAAAGTACGCTAGATTCTAACAAAGAAACAATAAAACTCAATATAAATGATAATAATTATTATTTTTATTTTCATTATTTAATTTAGAACACACATTCATGGAACATAATGATTAAATAAATTTTGATTAAATAAACAATAAAAAAAGCCCTATTCAGGGCTTTTATAATGCAATAAATTTCAAGTTTTATTACTTGAAGTACGCACCTTCTGACTGAGAGTGATCAGTTTGGTCAACCACACGCTTTAATTCTGGGACATGCTGTTGTAAAGTCGTTTCAACACCTTGTTTAAGGGTAACATCAATTGCTGAGCAACCTTGGCAACCACCACCAAATTTCAATACAGCAGTAAGACCATGCTCTGGATCATCTTTCACTTCGACTAAACTACAATTACCGCCATGACCCTCTAAACCTGGATTGATCTCAGATTGTAAAATGTAGGTAATTCGTTCTTCAATTGACGCATCTGGGCCAACACGCGGCACTTTCGAATTTGGTGCACGGAAAGTTAATTGACCACCAAAACGGTCTTTGTTGTAGTCAATGACAGCATCTAATAAATATGGAATGGATGGTGCATCAACATAAGCAGGAAAATCAGGATATTCCTGTTTGTAGTCTGTTGGTACTACTTCATCAGGTGCGCTATATGCCATACAACATTCTGCACGCGGTGTACCTGGATGTTCTACAAAAACACGAACGCCAATCCCTGGAGTATTTTGCTTTGATAATAAATCACTTAAATACTCTTGCGCAGATGGAGTAATCAAAAGGTTTGGGATTTCTTCTGCAATGGCAGTGTTGGTGTTCTCAGTCGACATAACAATATTCCTCAAGCTGATGTCGTTATCTTAACCGAAGATGGAGTGTAATAAAAAAAAATCAACCATTTTTGTAGGAATTCTATGCAAGATCATTGTTTATTAAGTTTTTAATGGCATTATTGCTGAGACACTGATCAATTTTAAAACATTTATGTTACATCTACCCTTTAGTCATACTGTGACACTGATCATCATTACAGTTGCCATTTCCTTGTTAGCCTTCTCAAATCAAACGGTGATGAATCGTTTAATTTTTTGGCCACCTGCACTGCAACGTGGGCAGTATGACCGCTTTATTACACATGGTTTTGTTCATGCTGATGGTACTCATTTACTCTTTAACATGATCACGCTGTTCTTCTTTGGCAATATTATTGAAAGCTTTTATCGTCAGTTTTTTTATGACACAGGCTTTGTCTTATTTTATCTAGGTGGGTTAATTGCAGCAATTTTACCAAGCTATTTAAAACATCGACATGATATTCGTTGGGCAAGTTTAGGTGCGTCTGGTGCTGTTTCTGCAGTGTTATTTGCTTATATTCTGTTTCAACCATGGAAGCTCATTTTCGTTTTCTTTATTCCCGTTCCAGCCATTATTTTTGCCATTTTATATGTCGCTTATAGCATTTGGTCTGGCAAAAGAGGCAACACAAATATCAACCATAGTGCTCACTTATGGGGAGCAGCGTATGGTGTGGTCATGACAATTTTATTAGAACCTAAAGTGCTGCCGCACTTTTTAAATCAACTCACTCAAATACCATTTTAATTTTTATCATACATGCCCCTTTTTGGGGCTTTTCTTTTTTTAAGATTAACAATCAAATTTTAATTATTTTTATCATAAAAATCATCGCTCTAAACTCGTCATAATTCTTCTATAAAATTAAGTCGATCCTAATGTCTCATAATCGTCTCTTTAGCACACTTTCTATTGCATTATTTAGCTTGTCAATTTCAGCTTGCAGCAATGATTCTGATCATTCAAATACTGTGGTTGAAACCAAGAAGCAACCCAACATTTTATTCATTATGGCTGATGACCTAGGCTATTCAGACTTAGGCGCTTTTGGTGGGGAAATTCATACACCCAATATTGATGAACTGACCCGAGCAGGTCGTATTTTAACGGACTATCATACTGCCCCGACCTGCTCACCGACACGCTCACAATTGATTTCGGGAACTGACCATCATCTAGCTGGGATTGGTGCAATGGCTGAACTCACACCTGAGCATCTAAAAGGTCAACCCGGTTATGAGGGCTATTTAAATGAACGTTCACTCTCTATTGCAGAAGTATTGAAAGACAATGGCTATCGAACTTATATCAGCGGTAAATGGCACTTAGGCTTGACCGATGCAACCAACGCACATGCTAAAGGATTCGATCACTCATTTACGTTATTGCAAGGCTTAGACCTACATTTTAAACAAGCACCGAGTGCCTATAAGCGTAATGCGACGTATACGGAAGACGGCAAACAAGTTCCGATTTCATCCTTACCCGATGATTTCTTCTCTACCAATTACTTCACAGACAAATTGATCAGTTATATCGAGTCAGGTAAAAACTCAGGCAAGCCATTCTTTGCCTATGCTGCTTACACCGCGCCGCATTGGTCTTTACAAGCACCCGCTGAATATCGCAATCGTTATCGCGGTGTTTATGACGCAGGCTATGATGTGATTCGCGATGCGCGAATTGCCCGTCAAAAACAGCTTGGCTTAATTCCAGCGAATTTTACTGCGGCTGAACCAATTGCCACGCAAAATGCACCGCAAAAATATGGCAAGTGGAATGAACTTTCAACCGAGCAAAAAATGCTAGAAGCACGCAGAATGGAAATCTATGCAGGCATGGTCGAAAATCTGGATGCCAATATCGGTCGGGTGATTCAATATTTAAAACGCAATAATCTATATGACAATACATTAATCTTCTTTGTCTCAGACAATGGTGCAGAAGGCTTTATCCGTGGCAATTACGGTGCCGAAGCTGGTTTTGATAACAGCGTCAATAACGTAGGAACATCAAATTCTTATCACTATGTTGGGCCACGTTGGGCAGAAGTCAGTGCTGCGCCATTCCATCTATGGAAAGATACTGCAGGTGAAGGTGCAACCACCGCACCTGCAATTGTGAAGCTCCCTTATCAAAGCAAAGCCGAAGCCATGCATCATGGTTTTGCCTCAGTCTTGGATGTGTTCCCAACCGTGCTCGACTACGCAAATATTGCCGTCCCACAAGGTCAATACAAAGGCCGTCAAATCAATACGCCAAGCGGCTATTCATGGAAACCTGTACTCGACAATAAAGTGCAAGCGATCCGCCCCGTTAACTTTAGCTTTGCCGATGAATTACATGGCAGTAAATATGCCCGTCAAGGGGACTGGAAAATTGCATTACAAGGTAAATCAGAACTCGGAACAGGTGCATGGGAATTGTATAACCTCAAAAATGATCGAGGCGAAACGCAAAACCTTGCTCAAGATAATCCGGCCAAATTACAAGAGCTGATAAATGTATATAATCAATATACCCAGCAAAATGGGGTTAAGGAATATTTCCTTAAATGAAATGGGTATGCATTTTAGTTTCACTGATCAGTCTGTCCCTCGTGACAGGCTGTAGCAAAGTTAAGCCTGCTGCCACTCAATCACATACACAAAACAGCACATTAGCTCCATTGGGCTCATTACAGCAATGCCAACAGTATTCGGGCTTACCTGAGGCATGGCAAAACAGTAAAACTGCAGGTATGGTCTGGATTCCTGAAGGTTCATTTCAACTGGGTTCAAACTTAGCCTACCCTGATGAATTGAATTTTGGCCAAGCACAACGCCAAGTAACAGGTTTTTGGATTGACCAAACCGAGGTGACAGTTGCTCAATTCTCCAGTTTTGTCAAAGCCACAGGCTATATCACTGATGCAGAAAAGCAGAAACAGGCTGCAGTATTTTCACCTGATGTGAACAACCCAAAACAATGGTGGCAGCTGAAATCAGATTACACATGGAAAACGCCGAATGGTGCTCAGGGTCAGCCTCCATTACCGTCTGAACCTGTTCGCTATGTCACTAAAAATGATGCTGAACACTATGCCGTTTGGTTAGGTCGGGACTTACCTACAGAGCAAGAATGGGAATATGCCGCCAAAGCAGGTTCGAAAAGTGATACTCCTTTACACCAAGCGCCACAAGATACGCATCAACATCCACAAGCCAATTATTGGCAAGGTGAATTTCCTTTCGATAATACGGTTGAAGATCATTTCCAAAGTGTAGCGCCTGTCGGCTGTTATGCTTCCAATGCTTTTAAGTTATTCGATATGATTGGTAATGTCTGGGAATGGACCTCTTCTGCTTATCACGGCGCACATGATCAGCACATGGGCAATTATGCGGAACTTCGTCAACAAAACAGCACCGCAACGCAATATGTACTCAAAGGCGGTTCTTTTCTATGTGCCTCCAACTTTTGCGCACGCTATCGAAACAGTAGTCGTTATCCACAAGAATTTGATTTGGCAGCAACCCATGTGGGATTTAGAACTATTTTACGTACAGTCGAATGATACAAATCTCTATTAAAAACATGCGTCATTACGCTAGTCGAAAAGTGAGGATCAATTTAAAGTAAATGGGAAAGCAATAAAAAGGGGATGCAATGATGAAAATAATACTGCTTTGCTTCAGTACTTTAATCACATTTAGCTTATCGGCCTGTGCCGTGCATACTCCTCATGGCAGTGTGATTGTTGATCCAGACAACCACCATGATGGTCATAGTGATTTTTGTCCTCCAGGACAGGCTAAAAAAGGACGTTGTTAAATTCAATCTCGCCTAGGCTTTGATAGGGCTTAGGCATTTTCATCAAATGATAAAGTTTATTCAATTTTTTCTTTCAAATAATTCATCTCATCAAATTGTATAAATAAAACTAGAATATATTTCAGTTACTGATTTCATTTCATCAAAACCCATATAAACTACATGGAAATGTATTCTATTTATTTTAATGGGATTTTTGAATGGATCTAAGCCAACAAAGCACTGTCATGGAAATCTTGAATAAGGTGCAGCATGCTGATGATTGGATTATTTTATTAGAACAACTGAATCAACATTTTAATCTACAAGCCTCTCAACTACTCGCCGTTGATCTTGAAGTACAAGCGCTATCTTTTAGTGTTCATCATGGCGTTGATTTTGATGAACATCAACTTGAACAAGCCGCACTAAAACAAATTCGTTTAGATATAGATGATGATCCTCGCTTAAACAAAATGTTAGTGGCTCCAATGCAAGGTTGGATGCATTGTTTTCAACATTTCACAGAAGATGAAATTCTTCAAACTCAAGTCTATCAACAAGTATTAAAACCTCTAAATTTACGTTTTTGTTCAGCAATACAAATTCTTTATGATCATAAAGTTTGTATCATACTTTCATTTTTGACTAGCCCCGAACGAGGTGCTTTGAGTTGTTCTGAATTACAACCGATTTATGAATTATTACCGATACTACAGCAAAAAATTCAACAATATCGACATCATTTTGAATACTCGACAATGACCTTACTCGGGTCCCAATTAATTCAAAAAATGAATCAGCCCATTGCGATTATTAATTTGAATGGCGATATTCTTGAATTGAATACAGAAGCAAAACAGCTATTGGAAAATAGTAAACTGATCCAAATCAAACAACGTCGTTTTGCATTCAATGAAAGTAGCCAACAACAATTTGAGTTAAACCTGATTGAGCTAGAACGCCTACATAAACGCCATCATGACTTAAGCTACGCTGAACGCAGTAAAATTATGATGATTGATGATCATTTATTCTTAACACTGGATTTATTAAGTCCAGAAAAAACACACAAGATTTTTGGTCTACGTCCAGTTTTACTCGCCACATTTTCTGGTTTAAAACATAAACCTAAATATCAACGAGAAATATGTACTCAGCTTTTTATGTTCACACCTGTAGAACACAAAATATGTGAGCAATTACTTGAGGGTAAAACCACTAAAGAAATTGCTCTCTCACACGATATTCAGGCTGATACTGTCAAAAAACATCTACAAGCGATTTTCAAGAAAACCAAAACGCATCGACAAAGTGAGTTAATTCAATTATTGATGCAGTTTTTATAAGCATGTAAAGATGAAAGTTTCTAAGCAATCTCCGCTGGGAAAGTAATCACTTGATCAATTTTCATCTTATTCATCGCAACCATCAGTAAACGATCAATTCCAAGTGCAATCCCTGAGCATTCTGGCATGTGTGGTAAAGCTGCTAACAAGTGTTGATCCGTTGGAATAACAGGTAATCCTTGTTGAGCACGCTCGATATTATCGGCGTCAAAACGTTCAGCTAAAACTTTGGCATCTAAAAGCTCATCATAGGCATTGGCAAGCTCTAAACCCTCAATGTATACCTCGAAGCGTGCTGCGACTAATTCACCATCCTCATCTGTTTTCACCTTAGCCAACGATGCCATTTCAGGCGGAAAATCAGTTAAAAATACAGGTGCATCAAAGCCTAAACTTGGTTCAACGAAATGCGAAAACAATAAATCCATATAACCCAAGCGATCATTTCCTAAATCAAGATTGAGTCCTACACGATTCGCAGTTTCTTTAAGTTGCTTTAAATTCGCTTGTAAAGGATTAATACCTAAACGATCTTGAAAAGCATGCTTATAACTCAAAATATACGGACGGACTTCACCAAAACGATGTGCCAAACACACTTCTAGTAAATCTGCTGTTTCATGCATTAAACCTTTTAAATCTAAACCAGGTCGATACCATTCCAGCATGGTAAATTCACTATTATGCTTACGCCCATGCTCATCATCACGGAATACTTTACAGATTTGATAAATTGCTCCACTACCACTGGCCAATAAACGTTTCATTGGAAATTCAGGTGAAGTCTGTAAGTATTGAGTATTTAATTTGCCATGAATATGACGTTGTACTTGTACAGATGCCAAATGAACATCGGTTACAGCAGCTTGAGACAAAACAGGTGTTTCAACCTCTAATACCTTACGCTCAGCAAAAAACTGACGAATCTTTTGATACATCTCTGCACGTGCTTTTAATGCCTCAATAGAACAAGTCGGTTGATAGGATTTCATATCTTGGCTCATACTTTTGGTCCACCGTGTGCCGCCCATTCACGGCGTAAAGGATAATTTTTACGAAGTAAATCAAATGCTTTTTGTTCAACTTTAGCATTTTGAACACAAGCTCTTAATTGTTTATCATCTTCAGTAAGATCGTAAATCTGAGTAAGATGTTGTTTAAGCACAGCTTTTAAATCCTGCTGCCCGAAATATTGTTCCACCTGAGGCAATTGACTCTCAAAACGCTTTGAGGCTTCATAAGAAAATTTATCGCAAAATGCCTCATAAATCATCTGTGTTCCTCTCGCTTTTCCTTCAAGGCTATACCCTGCAATATGTGGGGTGGCTAAAGCCAATAAATCCAGCAATTGCGCTGGAATCTCTGGTTCAAACTCAAAGACATCCAAGACAACTTTACGATTATTTTTTTTAATATCGTTCATCAATGCAGATTGTTGAATCACTGGACCACGCGCACTATTAATCAAAATTGCGGATGCTTTCATTGCAGCAAACGTAGCATCATTAAACAAATGTTGTGTTGGATAATCACCAGCTAAGGTTAAAGGGACATGAATTGAAATCGCATCAGCCTGTTTTAACAACTCCTGAAAGGATACATTTTCAATGCCAGCGAGTTGCACATAAGGGTCATAGCCAATCACATTCCAGCCCAACAATTGAGCCATCACTGCGAGTCGACTCCCTACATTGCCTAAGCCAACAATTGCTAATGTAAAAGCTTTCTCTTGTTCTAATAAGTCGATATTCAAATGCAATAAAGCAGTAATCACATATTCAGCAACGGCTTGCGCATTGCAGCCCGCAGCATTACTCCATGCAATATGCTGCTGTTCCAAAGCTTGAATATCAAGATGATCTGTACCAATTGTCGCACTGCCTACAAATTGAAGCTTGGTCTGATCAATTAAGGCATGATTCACTTTAGTCACCGAGCGAACCAAAAGTGCATCGGCATCTTGGACATCATTATGAGTCAAGGTGCGCCCTGCTTTATGCTGTATTTCAGCAAAATCTGCAAAAAAATAATCGGTAAATGCCAAATTTTCATCTGCGATAATTTTCATGCAATTCTTTCCATCGATTTGTATGTGCTTATTATCCTTAGCGCAAAGGAAATTGACAAATCAAATCTGAAAGTTCCAGTTAAAATGTCGAGAAACACTACATTTTTGATGCAATCATGCGACTTATTGCCAATCCTCTGTCTTACTTTTAATTTTATAATAGTAGTGTTTTCTTCATAAGCAGTTTTATTATGACGCCTTACTCTCCCTACAAAGGCAAAAGTGGTATCAAACGTATTTTTAATGCAACAGGCTATTCCCTTGCAGGGTTTAAAGCTGCATTTAGCCATGAAGCCGCTTTTAGACAAGTCCTTTTGCTTAATTTAATTTTGATCCCAATCAGTTTTTCTGTTGATGTCTCAGCCCTAGAACAAGCACTCATGGTGTCTGTTTGTTTGCTTGCAATTATTGTTGAACTATTTAATTCAGCAATTGAAGCTGTAGTTGATCGTATTTCTTTAGAAAAACACCAACTTTCTAAAAATGCAAAAGACATGGGCAGTGCTGCTCAATTTGTTTCTCTTGCGATTATATTTTTTACATGGATGATTATTTTATTTCGATAAGTCATTATAAATTCTAAATAAAAAAAATCCCTGCATTAGCAGGGATTTTTTTTAATCTAGGAAGAAGATTTAATTACATCATGCCAATTAATAATCTAACCTTCACTAAATACAAATTACATTACAATCTATCCAATTGATTTAAATATATTTTTATTCTAACTTTCCATAACAATGTGATACATGCAATTACCAATTTTTGTGAGTAAGATTGTGAGTAAGCACTTTCAAAAATACCGTTACTCACAACATATGCTAAACGATCTTAAAATCAAAAGCTTAAAACCACGTGAAGAATTATACCGCGTGGCTGATCATTCAGGACTCTGTATAGAAATCCGCCCATCTGGTAGCAAATTCTGGCGTTATCGCTACCGATTTCTTACTAAAGCAAAAATGCTCACAATCGGTCAATATCCCGAAATTACTTTAGCATACGCTCGCTTGAAAACAATGGAATATCGAGAACAACTCGCTAAAGGAGTAGACCCAATAAGCCACCAGAAAAAAGAACGCCTTGAAGCAATCAAAGCAAATAATGGTACATTCCTTTTAGTCGCCAACGAATTTAGGACTTACGCACTATTATTTATAGATTCTCTGTGGTAGGAGATGATTTTTATCGAGAATAAAGTCATCAATGAAGTCTTTGATGATTGGTCTAAATAATTTCTTCTGCCAACGATATACATTTTCAAAGATCCGCTCAAACTGGTTCTTTTGTATCTCGACGTAGGCCATCAAGGCTGCAAAAATATGATTCAAAATCAGTTTAGATCGTCTTACTTGAAACTTTTCAATATGACAAACCTGTTTAATCACTCGGTGATATTGCTCTATTTTCCAATGACTTGAATGTAATTCATGAAAACCCTCAAAGGACAATAAATCATCTTCATCTTGATGCACAATATAAAACCTCTGCTGTTCTTTTAACTGAGTCTTAAATAATTGTACAAAGCCAAAATCTTTGAGCCAGACCACTTGACCCTGATGAAAATCTGGCAATAAACGCAGTTGAAACCATTGTCCTTTTTCTGGGGAAACCTTACGGTTACAGTCGATACCAAACATAAATCGAATACCATATTTTCTTATGGTTTTTAGATTTCCAGTCGATGAATACCAACTATCACCTGTAATAAATTGAATCTTTGCACCCCAACTAAGTACTTCACTTAACATATCCATAAAGTAATCATTCTTGGTTTTACCCTCAGATTTGTCATAAATTCGGAA